>JACRUB010000211.1:0-9469 GCA_014305015.1 Vulcanimicrobiota bacterium
AATTATCGTAGCGCCGAATGCCTCCGCCGCCCGCGCTCTGGTTCGCACCATCAACCGCAGCGGCAATGCAGCCGTTGGGCTGAACGGAGCGGATGCCGCAATGCTGCCCGGAGCCGGCAACGGGCTCGGCAAAGTGCAAACCGGAATTCTGAAAACCCTGACCCAAAGCGGCTATATCCCGGTGGTAGAACCTACGGGATTCGGCGTTTTCGGGGACGACGTAGAACTTGTCGCGGACGACGTCGCGCAAGCGATCGCGTCTGCTACCGATGCGATTCGTGCGATTTTCTTCCACGCGCTCGGAGGCGTTCCGGATCCAACCACGGCCGCACTCATTGAGGAACTAACGGCCGCCGAAGCGTTGGAAATCGCCGATCAAGCAAGCGTTCCCGTAGACTTGCGAGCGGCTATCCGTGCCGCAGCTCAAGGCGTGCGCGCCGGCGTCGGCGCGGCACAGATTCTAGACGGCCGCGTCGCTCATGCTTCCATTGTAGAAGTTTTGACAGCGAGACACTTGGGAACGCAGGTAACCGGCGGCGTCTACACCGGAGGCTAATATGTTCAAACGCGCGATAATGGCTCTCGCACTTCTGCTTTGCATTTCCCCGGCGGCAATCGCCCAAGATGCAAGCAACCAAGGATTCACGGCCCACGGAACGATCGTGGCGCAAGTCGTTTTCTCAGGTGCAAAAATTAATCTCGGCGGCGATATTGCGATGATGTCGCGCGGACAGCAACTGCGTTTTGATTTGCAGCGGCTTTCAATTCCGGGAAGCGAACCGACCCTCAACGCATTGCTCACCCAGTTCTTACCCCAAGGCGGCATCAGCGCCGTTCTCGATCAGACCACGGGGAACACCACGGTTTGGTCCGAAGCGCGCCGCAAATTCTACGTGTTCCAAGGCAATAAAACACAAGTAGCTGCGCCGAGCGCAGCGTCCGCATCAACCTTGCCTGGGCCGGCGGGCTCAATCATGCAAATGCTCGAGAGCGGCAAGGTCATCGCGGGCTACACGCAATTTTCGGAATCGATTAATATGACGGGCCGGGCTACTGTTAATGGTCATCCGGCAAGCAACATTCATGTGCAATTGAAAACGCAAAAGCGCGGTGGAAAACTAACAGACTTGGTCGGCGATCTTTCACTTGCCGAAGATGCGGGCTATTTGCCGGTTCGGATCAACGCAACCGATCGCGCAAGCGGCATGTCGGCGAATATCAACTTCACGTCGCTTACTCCAACGGCACCCGACCCCGGCGTCTTTAGCGTACCGTCAGGCTACGCGCAGGCTGCCGATCCGTCCGAAGTGTTTGGAGCGGGAATTCCTCACCCGTAATCCGCTTTTCCACGCGGAGTAATTACAGGCGTTCAGCGATGAACTCGCGCTCCAAGAGTTGAAGGGACATCCATGCTTTCGCCATTCGTTTTCGCGGTATTAGCGCACAGTTCCACGACGAAAATATCCGTTTCGCCTTCAGTCGCTCTTTATGATAGACCCGTAGCCATCCACATTCACGCGCCGCCACAAAAGGAGGTCGTTCTTACTGCTCAGACTACGGACGGTGAGGGCCGCCAGTGGTCTTCTCACGCTTCTTTCACGAGTGCCTCCGGGAATATAGACCTCACGCAGGACGCACCGTCTTTCGGAAGCTACGCGGGAGCGGACGGTATGGGTTTGTTTTGGTCCATGCATTCCAGTGGCAACCGCCCATTTGCGCAACCGTCCGGTTTTAAACCAATGCACATTACGCTTCGGGTTTCCATTGCTGGCAAGGTTGTCGCGCGAGTGGCGGCTACGCGACTCGCGGTATTACCCGGAGTGACACGCACAGAGGTGAACACCGCCTCTGTCAAAGGCGTACTGTTTACACCGCCCGGCGGAGGGGGCCGGGCCGGTGTCATCGTCCTCGGCGGATCCGAAGGCGGGCTCGATGAAAATGATGCAGCGTTGCTCGCGAGCCATGGGTTCGTTACTTTTGCGGCGGCGTACTTCGGCATCAGCCAATTGCCAAAAAACCTCGTGGACATTCCGGTCGAAACAGTCCTCGGAGCCGTTAAGTACCTCGCCATGCAACCAAGGGTCGGTTCTGTCGGTATTTTCGGCACCTCCCGCGGTGGAGAACTTTCGCTGCTTGCCGGCTCCCTCTCTATGCAACTCAAAGCCGTTGTAGCTATAGTACCTAGCCCCGTAATTGAACCCGGTTTGCGGTTTGGAGTCGGACCCGTCAATGAGTCTCCGTGGACCTACCGCGGAAAGCCGTTCCCCTTTGCATCTTTCGCGCAACTCTTAACCTTCTTAAAAACCGGCGATGTCGCGCCGATTCAAAATGCGTTAATTCCAGTCGAGCGCATAAACGGGCCCGTGTTGCTGGTTGCCGCCTCAGACGACCAACTCGGTTACTCCGGGCCGCTCGCAAGTCTAGCATTCGACCAATTGCAACGATCGCACCACGGTTTCCCCGACGAGTTGCTGCCCAATCCAGGTGCCGGGCACCTCCTCGCTGCCCCGTATTTGCCAACTGCCAATCTGCGTTCGCTTCAGACACCTTACGGCACACTAACCTTCGGCGGGAGCGCGGCAGCGTACGAGCGTGCCGATGCCACCAGTTGGCCGAAAATCTTGGCGTTCCTTAACCGCTCTCTGGCAATCAAGTAGCCCTGCGGTTTTGGTAGGTCGTCTGCCAAATACGAATTTGTGCGCGAGCAAACGTTTTGCGAATGATTTTTCGGGATTCCCACACATAGGCTCGTACGGATCAGTGAGTATGCCTTCGAAGTCGAAGTTCTGCATGACACAGGCGTTACGGGCAAGGGTTCGGCGAGCCGTTGACGCTGCTGATGCGCGTGCCGATCGGGGGGTGCGTGTACCAATACATGCGCGCAAGCCGGCCCGGGCAAAGCAACGTCACGCCTTCATCCGCAAACCGCACGAAGGCGCGTGTTCCCGAGACACGATCCGGATCGAGCTGCAGGGCGTATTGATCCGCACTCGATTCCAGGATGCGCGAATAGCCGTTGATGACCGGCAAGAACAACAAGTACATACAGGCGAGGAGTGAGGCGACCAGGGTTAAGCGCGAGAGCGGATCGTCGTCACGCCGAAAGCCCACGCGGTCTGCAATAAGGACTGCAAGCGCGGCGCCCAAAATAAAGATGATTGCACCGAAGATCGAGCCGCGGATGGTGTCGTGATGCACGTCGTGACCGAGCTCGTGCGCCACAATAAAGACGATCTCACCGTCAGTGCTGCCCGTCAGTAAGGTGTCCCCGACAACGATGCGTTTGCTCGGACCGATGCCCACGACGTACGCGTTGCCGGCCTTGGTGCGTCGCGAGAGATCGCTGATGTAAATCGGAAGACCGCCCGCACCGGCTTTTGCTGCGAGTTCGTGAATGCGAGCAGTGAGCAGCCGGTTCGCCGGAAGGGGCGTGAAATGATTGAAGATCGGCTCGACGGCAACCGGATAGATGAACGAGAGAAAGAACGCCGCTGCAAAAATACCGCCGACCGTCCACAACCACCATAGGCGCGTGCGATCGACAAGCCAGAGAATGATCACCACGGCGATGCCGAGCAGCACCATCTCCAAACCCGCACCTAGAACGACGTCGCTCCACCAACTGCCCGGGCTTTGCGTGGAGATCCCCATGATGCGCAAAATACGGTAGTCGAAGAATGCAGCCGGCAACGCTGCAACCTGCACCGCAAGAGCGAGAAACCCCCCGAAGAAAAACCGGACAAAAACGATGTTTGGCAATCGCCGTCGTAGCCAGTCGCGCACTCGCGCCGCCTTGCCCGAACTCCAGAGGTAGAGCAGCAGCAAAATCTGCAGCCCGATCCAAACAAACCAAGCCGGACGTGTATAGCGCGCAAAATATTGGGCAGCTTGCTGGCGGCTCGGGTCAACGAGTTGTGCGGGCGATTCCGATAGCAGCTGCGCTGCGGGGATCGCACTGACGTGCCGGTCGATGGCGGTTTGCGCACGCGCGGTGCCGGCCGTCACGTTTATGATGACGGCCAGCAGCACGCATGCTAACGCAAGCCGGGAAATGTTACGAAAGCTTAGCCAGCTCTTCGAAGCACTGCTCCACGTCGGGCTGCTCGGCGATGTCGTGAACGTCGATATAGCGGATGACTCCGTGTCCGTCAATGATGAAAAGCGCGCGCTCGGACATTCCGTTTTCTTCTCTGAACACGCCGTATTTTTGAGCGACGGCACCGTGCGGCCAGAAATCGCTAAGCAGTGGATACGAGATCCCACCCATAGATTCTGCCCATGCACGGTTCGCAAACTTGTGATCGATCGACATACCCAAAACTTGGGTATTGAGGCTCTCGAAGCGTTTTAAGTTGCTTTCGAAAGCCGGCATTTCGCTGGTTCAAACCGGCGTAAATGCAAAGGGATAAAAGGCAAGAACGATATTCTTGCCGCGATGAGCGGAAAGTTTCCACTTCTCATCGTTCAGATGCGAATCCAGCTCAAAATCCGGCGCATGATCGCCGGGTTTGAGGGTCTTCGATTGGGACGCGGTCGACGTGCGCCCAACTTTAATGGCCATTGTAGACGGTACTCCTTTCCCATCCGAGCGCTTCGGCTACGACGGGAAGCTGTTCAACGAATATCGTTTTTGCGGCGAGCGCAATCTCGCGGTGTTCTAACTGGGTCCCCGGATCGGCCCGCAGGTTGATATAGTGCACCCAATCGCGGACCGTTCCTTTCATATAGATGGTCGTACCCGAAGCCATAGGTAACAAAAACCTGGCCGACTCTTTGGCAATCCCCTTGGCCAGGGCTTCATCGTAGAACCTCTTGGCTTCGGCGAAATGCTCATCTTGGGCTTTTGCAAACCAGTCTTTTGTTTCGGGGGACAAGTCATCGTGGGATGACTGGCGGTTCTTGAGGTCTTGACTGCGCGGATTGACTTCTTCTATTTTCTGGACCGGCGCGTAGCGTTGACTATTATGAACCACGATCTTGTTAGCTACATAGTTATGGGACCCGTGATCGACTTCGATGTCGTAGGTATCTTGAATTCCGAGATACTCGACTTTCATTACTTGAGTCCAACGGGCCCGCAAGGTGTTCCCGCGGTCTCGTTTTGCCCAGATTTTCGGATCGCCATGGATTGAATGCTTTTTATCGTGGCCCTGCGCTACTTCCATCGGCGAATATTGAAGTTGATGAATTCGCAGCCACTTGCGAATTGTATGAGTAGAGGTGTCGGCGGCGCGAGCGATCTGACCTAAAGATCGCGGGGGAGTCAAGCGACGGGCGTTCGCGAGCCACTCGTAGTCCTGATGGCAAGGGATGCCATTCGTCCCGACAAAGCCTGTCTTCGTCATAGTCGCTCGATCGCCAACCATTTCAAGGCCGATCACGTCCTCTAGCGGCTGAAACCCATCTCGGGTCAGGAATTTGTGCTCCTTCGTGCATTTGATCTTCTTGCCGTCAGCAAGAGTGATCTCATAAACAGCCTTTGCGCCTGTGAAAAAAATCTCTCGGAAACCGGCGGTCGTAAACGATTTCTTTTGCTCATCGTAGACACGCAACTGAATTCCACGATAGTTTTTCCAACTCTGACGCTCATACAGCTTCTTAATCGGAATATATGCAGGCAGTCCGTTAGCCGGCAAGATCGTCGTAATCAGCGAATCGCCGGTGATGCAAAACTCTTGGAAGTGAAAACTCCTGTGTCTTATGATCTGGGCGCTAATCGCGCGCGTTGTTTGAATCTCGATGCACATGTCGGCCATCTCGAAAACCGACCAGTGTCCGTTCTTTGCGCAGAACCGCAAGAGTTTTGCAACGTCGGGATTTTCTTGATTCTCGGGGTTGCTCACACGAGCGCAATATCCCATCAACCGCTCGGCGTCGGGCGTGATCCAAATAAGGCGGCAAGGCATACGTGGTAATTCGGGCTTAGGTGGGCAGCCCCTCGTGCGTGAAGCACTCAAAGCGCATGCCTTCGACCGAGAAGGAGACACGGTTTCGACCATTGCGCTTGCTGTGATACATGGCGGCGTCGGCGACCTCGAGCAGTTCGTGCGCCGAGCTCACATCCGTCGGATACGTCGCAACGCCGATGCTCGCACTGATGCGAATGTCCACGCCGAATTCAAAGGCCGCGACCGCTTCGCACAGCCGTTGCGCGCGCAAGATTGCAACGCTTTTGGGAACATTTTTGACGATCGCACAAAACTCGTCGCCGCCGTTGCGCGCAACCACGTCCATGCCCGGCGTCCCGTGCGCCCCTAGAATCTGCGCCATGCGCTGCAGGACGATATCGCCGGCGGAGTGGCCATACGTGTCGTTGACACTCTTGAAATGGTCGGTGTCGATAAACCACAACGAAACGGACGCATTGGAAGAGATGCGCGCAACCGCAATTTCGTCCGCAAGCGTAGCCCGAAAGGCACGTGCACTCAAGAGCCCCGTGAGTCCGTCGTATGTTGCGCTGGCGTGATCCGCTTCGCGCTCGCGTGCGAGCGCAAAGGGCGGTCCCGCTTGTTCGATCAGCCGCACGAGTGTGTCTTCATTTTCCAGTTTTTCCGTGCGCGCCGCGGAGAGATACACGAGGCTGAGCTGCGGCTGCTTGCAAAGTGGGACGGCCAGCGCCGCGCGATCGGTTGGAATAAGGGCGCTCACACCCGGGCTCAAGCGCGCCCTATGGCCATCCAATGCCGCGCGCGTGAGCGCAGTCGGCGGCCCGTCAATGCGATAGCGAACGTGCTCGAAGTGCGCGGCCCGCTCGCCCGCAACGCGGATCGCACCGAGTTCCTCACCCGACGCCTCGAAAACGAGAACGGTATCGACCGATGGCGCCGCAGCCCTCAGCCCCCGTTCGAGTTCCATCAGGACCGCATGGCTGGACGTGCGGGAGGCCTCCGTGAGCCGAGCAACCGTTTCCAGCACCTCGCCCTCGCGCCGTTCCACGAGTGCAAGACGCAAGCGCAACAGGCGAAGCTGAGCTGCGCAACGGAATGCGAAGATTGCGAGAAGCAGAATGCAAACCCCGGCTAGACTCCAAACTACCAGCGGCACAACACCCGGCTCAGTGCCCTCACAAGGACCTATGAAGCCATCAACGTCTAACGAGCAAGCCGTTACAGAGCGCAATCAGCGAGGCTTGAATTTTCGCTTCGCGCGTCGTCACGCTGAGGCCATCGCGACGTTTCGCCAAGCGATTGAACTCTATCCGGGCGAGCCGACTCTCTACAATAACCTCGCCGTAACGCTCGAAGAATCGGGCGACGGAGCGGGCGCCCTTGCCGCCTACCGCAAGGCGGTGGAAATCGATCCGTCCCTCTGGCCCGCACTCTTCGGTGCGGCGACACAACTCGTGCGCGCCGGCGGGTTCGAGGAAGCGGAGCAACTCTTCAAGCGGACGCTGCAGCTCGCGCCCGATCACGTTCCCTCGCATCTTGCGATTTACGAACTTGCGCAGATCCGCAAAGATCGTAGTACGGCGCTCATTCATCAGGCGGTTGCGCTCACGTACCAGCAGCTCTTTACCGAAGCCTCACCCAGGCCGGCACGCGCAGTCCTCGCCGTCATGGCGCCGGGTGATTGGCAAGTCAACGTACCTGTCGATTTGCTTTTCGATCGCAAGAGCACGACGTGGCACAAGCTCTATCTCTTAGGCGACCGCCAGCTGGAAAATCCGTTACCTCCCTACGATATCATCTTCAACGCCATCGCCGAATCCGACGAAGCGGCGTTGCCGCTGGACTTGTGCGAACGGCTTATCGCAAAAGAGAACAAGCCGGTAATCAATACGCCGCAAGCGGTTCGCAACACAAAGCGTTCGATATTGCCCAACCTCTTGAAGGAAACGGGCTGCAACGTTCCCGACACAAAGCGTCTGACACGCAAGCAGCTGGAGCTTGGAGACACCGGTTTCGACGTGCCGTTTCTGATACGTCCAGTCGGCTCGCATGCCGGGCTCGACCTAGAGAAAATCGAGAAGACGGACGATCTGGGCGACTATCTCGCACACGTAGCGGACAGAGAATTTTACCTGACCAAGTTTGTCGACTACAGCGATGACGACGGGTACTACCGCAAATACCGGGTCATCGTTGTGGACGGCGTGCCGTTCCCGTTTCATCTTGCAATTGCAAAGCGCTGGATGCTGCACTTCTACAATTCGGATATGATGGAAAGCGGCAACGACTGGATGCGCGCGGAGGAAGAACGGTGGATGGCGGACTTTGATCGCATTTTCACGCTGGCTCAACAGCGCTCGCTGCGGGGAGTTGCAAAGGCCCTGCAACTGGACTACTTCGGCATCGATTGCGCCATTGATCGCGATGGCCGCGTCTTGATTTTTGAGGCTGACCCGGGTGTGATCGTTCACATCGGCGATTCACCCGAACTCTTTGCCTACAAGCACAAATACGTTCCCCGGATCTTCCGCGCCGTGGAACGCATGATCGATTCACGCGTTGCTGGATCCCGCTGACTGGGAGGCGTTCCGCGAGCAAAGCCATCGCATCGTTGATGCGATGGTCGATTATATGGCGGCCGTTCGCGAGCAACCCACCTGGCAAGCCGTTCCGGAAGACGTAAAAGCGGCACTGCGCACGCCGCTGCCGGTCGAGCCTTCCGCATTGGATGCGGTCTATGCCGAGTTCGAGCAAAACGTGTTGCCGTATCCGACGGGAAACATTCATCCGCGCTGGTTTGGTTGGGTGCATGGAAGCGGTACGCCGGCCGGTGCGCTCGCCGATTTCATGGCTGCCGTCATGAATTCAAATGTCGGCGGCCGCGAACATAGCGCGGTCTATGTCGAACGCCAAATCATTCGCTGGTTCTGCGAACTTTTCGGTTTCGGCGAGAAGGGCTCGGGCATTCTGCTCGGTGGAACCTCGATGGCGAATTTTGCAGGCGTGCTGGTCGCGCGCACCGCGATGCTCGGTGCGGCTGCTCGTGCAAATGGCACCGATCAAAACAGCCGCATGCTGGTCGGCTACGCATCGCGCGCAACACATAGCTGCCTCAAAAAAGCCTTCGAAATGGCGGGCTTGGGAAGCGCGGCGCTGCAAGTCATCGACACCGACGACCGCTACCGAATCAACCTCTCAGATCTTGATGCCGCAATCGCTCGGGATAAAGCCGCGGGCGCAACGCCGTTTCTGATTGTCGGCAACGCCGGAACGGTCGATACCGGCGCGATCGATCCGCTCGATCATCTAGCCGATATCGCCGAGCGCGAAAAGATTTGGTTTCACGTCGACGGCGCCTTCGGTGCAATGGCCATGCTCTCGGACCGCCTACGGCCGCGGCTGCGCGGCATCGAGCGCGCCGGCACTATTGCATTTGATTTTCACAAATGGCTACACGTTCCGTACGACGCGGCATGCTTACTTGTGCGCGACGAGTCGCTGCACCGAAAAACTTTTGCATCCGAAGGACCGTACATTACGCGCATGGAGCGCGGGACGGCCTCGGGAACTCCGTGGTTTGC
>JACRUB010000211.1:9569-13796 GCA_014305015.1 Vulcanimicrobiota bacterium
GAGCGGTTTAGCCGGATTGCCGGCGACGCGTTCGCCCGGCGCGACGTCTTTGGTTACAACGGAGCCCGCGCCCGTAAGCGCGCCATCGCCAATCGTTCGCGGCGCAACGATCGAGGTGTTTGAGCCGATCGCGACATTCTTTCCGATGGTGGTCTTGTTCTTTTTCGTGCCGTCGTAGTTGCACGTGATGGTGCCGGCGCCGATATTGGTATCTTCACCAATTTCAGCATCGCCCAAATAGGTGAGGTGACTTGCCTTCGCGCCCTTTTTGAGTTTTGAATTCTTCACTTCAACGAAATTGCCGATTCGCACATCGGCCTGCAGTTCCGTACGGTCGCGCAGGTGCGCAAACGGTCCGACAACCCCGTTCTCGCCCACAGCGCTATCGGTAACCACGCTTTCGCGAACGGTTGCGCGCGCGCCGAGCGTGGCGTTAGAAAGACGGCTTCCGGGCCCGATCACGCAGCCTTCACCGATCACGGAGAGGCGCGCGATACTTGAATGCGGATAGATGACCGTATCCCGGCCAATCTGTAGTTCCGGCTCGAGATAGGTTGTGGGCGGATCGATAATGGTAACGCCCGCCGCCATATAGCGCTCGCACAACCGCTCGTTCATCACCTTGCCGGCGCGCGCGAGCTCGATGCGGTCATTGACGCCAAGCACATCGCGATGATCGTCCGCCAGAACCGCTATGGCCCGTTTCCCGTTGCGCGAAATTGAAGCAATCGTATCGGTGAGATAATATTCCTTTTGCGCGTTATCGTTTTTCAATTCGGCGACCGATAGGCGCAAGGCACGCTCGTCGTAGGCATACACGCCGGCGTTCATCTCATCGATCGCGCGCTGGTCCGCCGTACAATCGCGCTCTTCGACGATTCCCGTTACAAACTCACCGTCGCGTAGCACGCGTCCGAAGTTCGATGGCAGCGGCATCCGCGCGGTGACCATTGCGACCGCCGCATCGCTGTGGCGGTCCAAGCGATGCAAGACCGCACGAAAGAGCTCGGCGCCCATCAGCGGCATATCCCCATTGGCTACGATGATCCGTCCGTCACCGGTTGCGAGCTCGCGCAAAGCGATTTGCACCGCGTGGCCTGTTCCAAGCTGCGGCTCTTGAACGACGCCTTTGACGCCGAACTCGCCGATGCGTTCGTGCAAGTCGGGATTCGTTACGATGAGAATTTCATCGACGCCGGCGTCGCGCAAGGCGCGAATCGCATACCACAGCATAGGACGGCCGCAAATTTCGTGAAGCACTTTTGGATGTGCGCTCTTCATCCGGGTGCCTTTGCCCGCGGCGAGAAGAATAGCCCGAGCCATCATACCGCCGAGCCGGTCGAGTGTGCCGAGAGAAACGAGTTAACGCGACCAAGGGTCACGTCGCGTCCCAATACCTCAATGGTTTCAAAAATACCAGGCGAGACGGATGCCCCGGTCACCGCTACGCGCAAGGGTTGAATGTAGTCGCCGGCCTTAATGCCGGTACGTTCCGAAAGAGCGCGAAGTGCGGTTTCGAGGGGCACTTTGTCCCATTCTTCGCAATCACGCAAGGTCGTTGACAGCTCGCGCAAGCGGTCGAGCGCTTCGGGCGTTCCGGCGCGTTTTTGAACGGCTTCCGAATCCCACACGAGCGTATACGCTTTTGAAAAAAGATACTTATTCGCTTTGATGATCTCTGCAAGCGTTTTCGCGCGCTCGCGCAGCAACTCGCAAATCGCCGTCACATGCCAGCGGTCCGTGCGCAGCTCGGCGACGTCCGGTTCCAATTCGATCAGCTCCAGCACGCCGTCGACGAGCGTATCGATCTTTGCGACCTTCAGATACTCACCATTCATCCAGGTCAGCTTGACCGTATCAAAGACCGCCCCGCTCTTCTGGACGCGGTCAAGGTCGAAGAGCGCGAGCATCTCATCAATTTTCATGATCTCCTTATCCCCCCCCGCCGACCATCCAAGGAGCGCAAGAAAGTTCACCAGTGCCTGCGGTAGGTATCCGAGGCGCCGGTAATCGCCGACTGCCGTCGCACCGTCGCGCTTTGAGAGTTTCTTGCGGTCGTTGTTGAGCAAAATCGGCAAGTGTGCGAACTGCGGCGGCTCGTACCCGAGCGCCTCATACATGAGAACCTGCTTGGGAACGTTCCCCAAGTGTTCTTCGCCGCGAATAACGTGCGTGATTTGCATTTGTGCATCGTCAACGACACACGCAAAGTTGTAAAGCGGCGCTCCGCCGGCCTTCGTAATAATGAAGTCTTCAACTTCTCCGGGCGGAAAACTGACTTCTCCGCGAACGAGATCGCTCACATCGTGCGACACGGTTCGGTCTACCCTAAAACGCAGCGCCGGCTCGGTGCCGCTTGCCTTGATACGGTCGGCAACTTCGGCCTCAGTGAGTTCGTGGCAACTGCAGCGCAAGGCTTGCTTTCGGTCATCGCCTTCGTCATCTTGAAAATCCGCGGCTTCATCAAAGCGCGAACTGCAGAAACACGGATACACAAATCCGCCCGCCCGGAGCTTCTCTTTGGCTTCGGTATACAAGTGCATGCGTTCGCGCTGCGTGTACGGTCCGAACGCCCCGCCCTTGTTGGGGCCTTCGTCCCAATCCATGCCGAGCCACCGGAGCGCATTAAAGATTTCGCTGCGGTATTCGGGACGTTCGCGCGATTCGTCGGTATCTTCAATTCTTAGGACAAAAACGCCGCCGGTGCCGCGCGCGAATAACCAATTGAACAAAGCGGTGCGTGCTCCACCGACATGCAAAAATCCCGTCGGTGACGGCGCGAAGCGGACTCTCGGTGCGGGCATGTAGACGGCTATCCCACCAGCTCACGGCGTTTGCCGCACTCACGTGTTACAAAGTCAATGATATCCGCGAGGGGAGCGCCGGGGGTGAAAATTGCTTGCACGCCACGTACGCGCAATTCGTCGGCATCTTCAGGCGGAATCGTTCCGCCGCCGAAAAACACGATGTCTTGCGCGCCTTGCGCTTTGAGCTGCTCGACGATAAGCGGAAAGAGCGTCATGTGTGCGCCCGAGAGAATCGAGAGGCCTATTCCATCGGCATCTTCTTGAATCGCCGTTTGCACGATTTGTTCGGGCGTTTGAAATAGCCCGGTGTAAATTACTTCCATGCCGGCATCGCGAAGGGCGCGTGCGATAACCTTGGCTCCGCGATCGTGTCCATCCAAACCGGCTTTTGCAACGATCACTCGTAGCGGTCTAGCCACGCCTACACGCCTCTACTTCTTTGATCTTCGAGAGGCGCAGCGCCTCTTCCAACTTGCGCATCACTAGCTGCAGCGTCGCGCGCACTTCTTTGTTCGGCCTGCGGATGTGTGTGTGAATTCTCATAATGATTCTTAGAACGCCGCGCGCTCGGTATATCTCCCGTAGACTTCCACCATGGCTTCAACAATCTCGCCCTCGGTTGCGTAGGCGTTCACCGCGTCGATAAGGTGCGGCATGACGTTATCGCTCGGATCGGCGCATGCTTTCTTCAAGCGCTCGAGCATTGCGGAGAGTTTGCCCTGTTCGCGGTTGGTGCGGACGGCAGCAACGGCTTGGGTTTGCCCGCGTTCCATCTCCTCGCCGATGCGCAGCAAATCCATATTGCTTTGATCTTCTTCTTTTTGAAAGTAGTTGACGCCGACGATTACCCGGTCTTTGGTTTCGAGCGAACGCTGGTAACGGTACGATGCATCGGCGATTTCCCGCTGGAAGAATCCGGCCTCAATGGCTTCGATACAGCCGCCGAACTCTTCGATCTGACGGAAATATTCCTCGGCCTGCTTCTCCATCTGATCCGTAAGCGCTTCGATGAAGTACGAGCCGCCGAGCGGATCGACGACGTTGGTAACATTAGTTTCGTAGGCCAGAACTTGCTGGGTCCGCAGCGCAATTTCCACCGATTTTTCCGACGGCAACGCAAGCACTTCGTCCATTGAATTCGTGTGCAGGGACTGCGTGCCGCCCAAAACGGCCGCCATCGCTTCGTATGCGACGCGCACGATATTGTTCTCGGGCTGTTGAGCGGTGGCGCTGCAACCGGCGGTCTGCGTATGGAAACGTAACTGCCACGATTTTGGATCCTTCGCGCCATATTTCTCGCGCATGCGCCGGGCGTAAATACGCCGCGCTGCGCGGAACTTGCAGATCTCTTCAAAGAAATCGATGTGCGAGTTGAAAAAGAACGAAAGCCGCGGCGCGAACGAATCGACGTCCATGCCCG
>JACRUB010000077.1 GCA_014305015.1 Vulcanimicrobiota bacterium
CACTTGCCTGGGCGATTGTTTGATTGACAGGGCTCGACGTTGCCGCGCTTACGGGACCAACGGTGAGCGCTGCGATCAAAATCACGGGCAGAGTGCGCAGCAATTTGAGCACAGGATCCTCCTAAGTAGGTCAAAAGCAAATCGCGCCTCGGCTTGGGGAGCCGGTGCGGATATTAACCTTTGTTTATCTATCGGCACTTATGGCTCCGCCCCGGTGGACTCCTTGTGGAGACGGCTCCTAGAGCGCCGCGGCCTGAGTCAGAAAGACGTGTTGCGCGTCGACCGGCGGCCCGCCCGGGCCCGGGGAGAGGCGGCGGTACGAACCGTCCGGCAGCAGTTCGCGGCTCTTCTGGTTATCCGCGAACAGCACGTCGAGGATACTCGTCTGAATTGTATCGGCCACGATTGGGTCGAGGACCGGAACAACCGTCTCAACGCGCCGGTCGAGATTGCGCCCCATCCAGTCGGCACTTCCTACATAAATCTCCGGGTCGCCGCCGTTTTCGAAGACGAAGATGCGCGAATGCTCGAGGAACCTTCCGACGATACTGCGGACGCGAATCGTTTCGCTAACTCCGGGCACACCCGGGCGCAGCACGCACATGCCGCGCACCAGCATCTCGATCGCGACATCGGACTGCGAGGCGCGGTACAGGGCCCGGATAACTTCTCCGTCCGTAATCGCGTTGAGCTTGACTCGGATGCCAGAGGGGCGGCCGGCGCGGGCGTGTTCGGTTTCACGGTCGATGAGTGCGATCAGTTCGCGGCGTAGATTGACGGGAGCCACGAGGAGCTCTTCGTAGTCGGTAACCTTTGAGAAGCCGGTGAGCGCGTTGAAGAGTTGGGTCACGTCCGAACCCAGCTCGGGCCGGCACGTGAAGAGACTCAAATCGGTGTAGAGCTTTCCGGACTTCTCGTTGTAGTTGCCCGTTCCGAAATGCATGTAGCGGCGAATGCCATCGCTCTCTTCGCGCACGACGAGGGTGACTTTGCCGTGCGTCTTGAGGTCGGGGAAACCGTAGACGACGTGAACGCCCGCGCGCTCTAAACGCCGCGCCCATTCGATATTGTTCTCTTCATCAAAGCGTGCTTTGAGCTCGATCAGCACCGCGACTTGCTTCTCATTCTCGGCCGCTTCCAAAAGCGCCGCGACGATCGGCGAATTTTTTCCCGAGGTTCGATAGAGCGTTTGCTTTATAGCGAGCACTTGCGGATCTTGCGCGGCTTGCTGAATGAACTGCACGACCGGATCGAACGATTCGTACGGATGATGCAACATGAGGTCCGCCTCGCGGATGACCGAGAACATATCGGTCGCACCGACAAGCCGTTTCGGAATGGCAGGCGAAAAGGGCGGATCCTTGAGCTGCGGATAGCCGGGCAGCGTTGCGATGGTCATGACGTCTTTAATTGAAAGTACGCCGTCGCATTCATATGCGTCGAGCGCCGAGAGATCGAGCGCTTCGAGCAGCCAATCGCGCATGTATTCGGGCATACCGCGCTCGATTTCCAAACGAACCGGTTCTCCGAAACGGCGGCGCTGCAGCTCCGATTCAATCGCCGCAAGCAGATCGTCGGCTTCATCTTCCTGCAAATCCAAGTCGGCGTCGCGCGTAACGCGAAAGCAATACGAATCGCGCACTTCCATGCCCGGGAAGAGCGCATCCAAATGATGCGCGATCAAATCTTCGAGCAAGACGTACCAGTGCTCCCCTTCGGGCAGACCTTCGACAGGAATAAAGCGCGGTAACGTTTGGGGTATTTTCACGCGAGCGATATGAAACTTCACACCGTCGGGCGTTACTTCTTCGAGTTCGACCGCAAGGGAGAGCGAGAGATTGGAGATGTACGGAAAGGGATGCCCACTATCGACGGCAAGCGGGGTAAGCACCGGGAAGACGCGGTCGTCAAAGACGCGTTCCAAGCGCATCTGCTCGTCATGCTCGAGCGCATCGACGGAGACAATTTTGATGCCGTGTTTTTCAAGTTCGGGCCAAATCTCTTCGCGCAGGAGCCGCATTTGGCGGCCGAGCTGCATACGCAAGCGCTCGGAGATCGCCGCGAGGTGCTCGGGCGGCAAACGGCCGTCATCCGAACGCTTATGAACTTGGGCTTCGATCTGCTGCTTGATCGCAGCGACGCGAATCATAAAGAACTCATCGAGATTCGTGCCGTAAATCGCGATGAATTTCAGCCGCTCCAAAAGGGGAATCTGCGGATCCGCGGCTTCATCGAGCACGCGGTCGTTGAATTCAACCCACGAAAGTTCCCGGCTGAAATACAGCGAAGGGTCATCTAATGGACGAGGAAGCGGTTGCGGCGCCTGCGAGATCTCGGTGGCTTTTAACATCCTTGCTGCCTACGTTCAACGCCGGAGCGGTTGATTCCAGGTGAGCGGCCAGGCGGATCTGCTCGGCCACGTAGCGACCCACCTCGATATGGTGGCGACCGCCCTCGCTATCGCGCTCCTGATCGCTGTCCCGCTGGGCACCCTGAGCGGTCACAACGGGCGCCTGCGGCCGGCGATTCTGAGCATTTTTAACGTCGGGCGGGTTATTCCAAGTCTTGCGGTCCTAGCGCTTGCTCAACCGCTCCTCGGCGTCGGCTTCAAAACTGCCGTCGTCGCAATCACCTTGCTCGCAATCCCTCCGATCGTCATCAACACCGATCTTGCATTTCGCGGCATACCCACCGGCGCAATCGATGCCGCTCAAGGAATGGGTATGACGTTTTGGCAACGGCTTGCCCGGGTCGAATGGCCGCTTGCAATTCCGG
>JACRUB010000174.1 GCA_014305015.1 Vulcanimicrobiota bacterium
CGCTTCACTCGTTCGCCACCACCGTGCCGTCGAGTTGTGCGCCGTCCGCAACGGCATAACCGATGCCGACGATGGCATCGCGGACCGTGGCGCCGGTGCCGATGCGGGCATTCTCCCAAATAATTGAGCGCGTGATCGCGGCCTTGGAGCGCACGATCACGCCCTCACCGATCACGCTGGGCCCAGTAATACTCGCTTCTGATTCAACGACGGCGCCGGCCCCAATCCACACGTTGCCGCGCACGTTGGCCCCCAGTTCCACGCGAGCGGTCGCATGAATTCCCCCCGCGTGTGTGTGGGCTATGCGAAACGCGCCGTTCACGACATCGAAGCTGGCTCGGCGATATTCATCCGGTGTTCCGATGTCGCACCAAAAGGCGCCGCGCGCATCGAACCCATAGAACGCCGCGTCTGCGGCCTGCAGTGACGGGAAGACCTGTTTTCCAAAATCATAGAACGTCGCCGGGGGGATATGCGTGAAAATGCCGGGTGTAAATGCGTAGATGCCGGTGTTGACCAATTTGCTGCGCTCCGTCCCGGCAGGCGGTTTCTCTTGAAATCCTGTGATGCGCCCATGCTCGTCGGTCACCACGACGCCATAGTGCGCCACCTCCGCTCGCTCCACCAGGCCGATCGTAGCGATCGCCTTGTTCTCAGCATGGAACGCAAACAGTTTATCCAGCGGGAGATCCGTCAAATCATCGCATCCGACGACGACGAACGGACCGTCGCAGAAAAACGCCTCCAGCTGCTTGAGCGCCCCGGCGCTTCCCAACAGTTCTTCCTCGTGCAAATAGGTCAAACGCACCCCGAACCGCGAGCCATCGCCGAGCGCCCGCGTGATCGCGTCGGCTAAGTAGTGGACGTTGATGGCGATCTCATCGAAACCATACGATTCTAAATAGCGAATAAGGTGCACGGCGTTTGGCTCGCCCGCCACCGGAACCAGCGGCTTGGGAACTTGCTTTGTGAGCGGGTAAAGCCGTGTGCTCAGGCCGCCGGCAAGAATCATGGCCCTCACGATGTGGCGTCACCGTTGTTCGTAAAACGCGAACGGATGCCGTCGCGCGCAACCAACAAGACAAAACGTGGCAACGCCAATTGCCGTCTCCAACGACGCGGCTCTTTAATAAGCCGGTAAAGCCATTCCAAATGGCCACGCCGCAACAGCGCCGGGGCGCGGCGAACGTTTCCGCTCACGACGTCGAGCGAACCACCCACGCCGATGCCGGCTCCGCATCCCGTCTGCGGCAAGTACGCGGCGAGCCACTCTTCCTGGTGCGGAAATCCCAGCCCGGCGAAGACGATCCGCGCGCCGCTAGCGCGTATGTCGCGCGCGACACTATCGGAATTTGCGTCGTTAAAATATCCATCGCGTGAGCCGGCGACGAGTAAGAGTGGATACCGCCCCTGCAAAACGGCAGCGGCTGCGGATGCTACCCCCGGGGCGCCGCCGAGCAAGAAAATAGGAATGCCGGTGCTTGCAGCGCCCGCGCAGACATGCTCGATTAACTCAACACCGGTGACGCGCTCTTTTAGCGCCGCACCCCGCGCGCGTGCGACGGCGAGCAACCCGGCGGTATCGCACAACGAGAGCGCGGAGCCGTTGACGATGCGCCGGAAGTTGCTGTCGGCCTGCGCGTGCACGACCATTTCGGTCCCCAACGTCACGACATGAGCCGATGAGGCTCCCTGCGCAAAGGCAAGAATACGGCGCGTGGCCTCGTCCGCGTCTATCGCGTCCAGGCGGCACCCGAGAATCTTCACGCGAATTGCGCCAGTAACGGCTCGAGTTGCCCAGCCAGGGCATCGGGCATCGCGTCCAACGGCAAGCGGCATTCGCCCGCGGAAAAGCCGAACTGCCGCATGGCCCATTTGACTCCGATCGGATTGGTCGTGGCAAACAGGGCTTCAATAAGCGGAAGCATTTGAAGATGTATGCGCGCCGCTTCTTCTACGTTGCCGCCCCGAAACAAATCGTACATGGAGCGGAACTCACGCGAACAAAGGTGTGAGGCAACGCCCACCACGCCGTCCGCCCCCATGGAAAGACACGGCAGGAATAAATGGTCGTCTCCGGCCCAGACGATAAACCCGTCTGCACGGTTCTTTAGGATGAATCCGATCTGTTTGAGGTCTCCGCTCGATTCTTTGACGCCAGCCACGTTGCTATGCCGCCTCGCAAGTTCAAGCAGTGTTTCAGGCAACATGTTGGCGGCGGTTCGCCCGGGAATGTTATAGATTACGATCGGCAGATGAGTCGCATCAGCAATAGCCCCAAAGTGCGCCAGCATCCCGCTCTGTGTCGGCTTGTTATAATAGGGTACGACTGCGAGGATGGCGTCGGCCCCGCAGTCCGCAGCGGCTATCGCCGCGATTACAGATTCGCGAGTGTTGTTCGTGCCGACATTCGCAATCACCGTCGCCCGCTCACTCACGGCCGCTTTAACTGCCCGAAAAAGTTCCGTCCGCTCGGTTGCGTCAAGCGTTTGACCTTCGCCGGTCGATCCTGCCACCACCAAACCGTCGTTACCGCGATCCACCAGCCAGCTGGCGAGTCGCCCAGATTCGGCAATGTGCAGCGCGCCGTTCGGAGCGAAGGGCGTAATCATCGCCGTAACGATCGTGCCAAGTTTGCGTTCGGCCGCACTATGCATCGTTCTTCTCCAAGCCGAAGGTATCGTGTATGGATTGCTCGGCGCGCTGTGCGTCGGCCGCGGGAACCAAAATAGAAACCGTGATATTGCTGTCGGTACAGTGGATGATCTCTACGT
>JACRUB010000069.1:0-1093 GCA_014305015.1 Vulcanimicrobiota bacterium
GATCCCGGCGGCTTTTACGCACAACCCGTGGGATACGGGGCCCTCGGGCGAGGCGCTGCACGGCATTATGAACCTCCCGGCATTCTTGGTCATCTGTCTAATCGGCACGCTGCTTTATCGCGGCACGCAAGAATCGGCGATCGTCAATAACATTATCGTAACACTCAAGGTCTGCGTTGTACTGTTCTTCATCGTTATCGGCGTGGGGCACGTCAACCAGGGCAACTGGACGCCGTATTTCCCGTTCGGGTGGGGCGGCACGCTCTTCGGGGCGTTCTTTGTCTTCTTCGCCTACATCGGCTTCGATGCAGTCTCGACGGCCGCCGAGGAATCTATAAATCCGAAGCGCGACATGCCCCTGGGTATCATCGGCAGCCTCGCGATCTGTACCGTGCTCTACATCATTGTCGCCGCCATCCTCACGGGTATCGTGAGCTACACACACCTTAACGTGCCGCAGCCGGTTGCCTTCGCGATCGATCAGATTCCCGGGATGGGCTGGGCCAGTGCCCTGATCTCCGTCGGGGCGATCGCCGGCCTCACCACCGTCCTGCTCGTCATGATGTTCGGCCAAATTCGGGTCTTTTACGCGATGTCGCGCGACGGACTCTTACCGCCCATCTTCTCCAAACTCCACCCCAAGTTTCGCACGCCGGGACTCTCGACGATCCTGTTTACGATCTTCATCGCTTTCATCGCCGCCTTCACACCAATTAGCGTTCTCGGCTCGCTGACCAACATGGGAACACTTGCGGCGTTTATCCTCGTAGCGATCGCGGTGCCAATCCTGCGCACGTGTTATCCGAACACGACCGGGTTCTCCGTACCGTTCGGTAAGTACGTCATACCGGTTGCCTCGGCGACCTCGGCGTTCGCGCTCATTGTGCTCGGGCCGCTTCTCTCCGAGGGCATCGGGCGCATCTGGGGCATTCCCTTACCTTGGTTCGGTTTCATAGTCTGGCTGCTGATAGGTCTACCCATCTACTATTTGTACGGGCGCAAGCACAGCAAGCTCGCCCGCACTTAAGGTATGCGGGCCGCTTCTGGCGGCCCGCATTTTTTGTAACGCCCGGTTCCACGCTCCGGCGAGTAC
>JACRUB010000069.1:1103-13409 GCA_014305015.1 Vulcanimicrobiota bacterium
GTACTGGGTTACATCACAGTCGGAGTGGCGATTAGGCCGTAACGACTATTCGCCGCTGAGGACGTACGAGGGCAATTCGTTCTTAAACGTCTAGATGAGCAGGGAAAGAGCACGAAGCAATCAGCCGCTTTTGTGCTCTTTCTTTGCGATCGTGTCCACTTCGTCGGCAATCGCTTTGAGCGCCTGGACTTCCTCATGCATCGCCTGGGCCTCGGTATGCGGCAACCGCTCTATCCCAACGAGCCGGTTGTCCGCCCGTTCCATCGCCAGAATAAGCGCATCGAGTTTTGTGTTGATCGCATTTGTATCGCGATTCTGCGCGTAGTTCAGAACAAAGACCATCAAAAACGTGATTACTGACGATGTCGTGTTCATCACGAGCTGCCAGAAATCGGAGTAGTGCAAACGCGGTCCCGAAAACGCCCACGACGCAACGAGCAAGAACGCAAGGGCAGTCGCAACCGGAGTCGAGGCGGCTCGATTGACCCACAGCGCAAAAATTCCGAAAGCATTTTTCATACGCGCTACCTACCCAGCCAGGCGCAACGGCTACCCGAGGGCGAACGTTTGCAGGTAAGTGGCTCGCCGAAAACGCAGACCTCGCCGGCGCCGTAATAATGGCGCACTCATTCTTTTTCTCCTTGCGGTCTTAGTGGGCGCGGCGCTCGCATACAGAGCGCTCAATACATCCTCGCCGGTGTCCGCACCTAAACAACCTGCACCGGTAGAAACCGTCAGCCAAGCTCCGGTTATTCCGGCAGCGACCCCGCGAGCCGTGCAGTCATCTGCGCCACCAACCACAACCCCGGAACCGGTGAGCGAAACCGCTGCTCCTGGAGATCACCGGCTTGCAATCATCATCGATGATTGCGGCCAATGGCCGCAGACCGAACGCGCGCTTATCGCCCTGCCGATTGCAATTACTATGTCGGTCATGCCGAAGGAACGATACACGAGCGAGATTGCGCAAGAAGCAGCCGATGCCGGCAAAGGCGTCATGTTGCATTTACCAATGGAACCGGTTGCCGCGATCGACCCCGGGCCCGGAAAGATCACCACGGCCATGAGCGACGCAGAGATCGCGGCGCAAGTCAAGGAAGATGTCGCGGCGGTTCCGCTTGCCAAGGGCGTGAACAATCACGAAGGCAGCAAAGCCAGCAGCGATGCGCGTGTCATGCGCGACGTTGTCTCGGTGCTCGCGCCCGCGGGGCTCTTTTTCATCGATTCGAGGACCAGCGCTCAATCTGTCGGTGCCCAAATTGCGGCGGAGGGCGGAATGAAAACGGCCTCGCGTGATGTCTTCTTGGATAACGAAAACAACGTCGATGCGGTAGAAAAAATGTTACGGAGCGCAGCTGCGGTGGCCCAAAAATCCGGCAGTGCAATTGCGATCGGCCATCCACGTGCGGCGACGCTCGAAGCGATACGCACGCTCATCCCGGAACTCCAGTCGCAAGGCATTACCTTTACATTAGCTTCGGAAATGGTGCGCTAGTTAACCAAGCGGCAAAGCTCAGGCAATGTATTTGCCGATACTTGAAGGCAGAGTGGATATACAAGCCGATGTTGCGGCCGTTCAAAGCCGCATCGCAGAAATTGCCGGGGTTGGAGCGCCGGGGGCCGGGGCGGACTCGCCAATCGGTTCCGACGCCTTCGCGGCTACCCTTGCGCGCGCGCTCGCGCCGCAGAGCGCTGCGAACGCCTTCTCCGTTCCTACGGCTACAGCACCCCTGAACCCAGCCACGCTCAGCCAACCGGTCCCCGGAATGCCCAGCACGCCTTTCATTTGGCCGGCGGCCGGCCCCATTAGTTCACCCTTTGGACCGCGCCCGAATCCGACAGGCCCTGGTTATGATTTTCACCCTGGCATCGACATCGCAGCAGATGAAGGCGCGCCGATTCATGCGGCTGCACCCGGGCGCGTCATCCAAGCCGGTCCGGATGGCGGTTACGGAAATGTCGTGGTCATCGATCACGGCAACGGCGTGACCACCAAATACGGCCACTGTTCGCAAACATTTGCGACCGTAGGCGAGCAAGTCTCGGCGGGCGACGAAATAGCCGCCGTCGGGTCGACCGGACATTCAACCGGTCCACACTTACATTTCGAAGTGCGCGCGGGCGATAAACCCGTCGACCCGTCGCTCTTCTTGCGCTAACTCTTTCCTATACACGACTCCACAATCAGTTTCCGCGTGCAACGTGAACACGGGATACTTTTCTATTTCGTCACGCTGCGTAGGCGTGTGATAGAGCAGCACCACCTCTCCGTCCGTTTCACCCAACACGCGCATTATAAATTGCGCGAAGAGCGGTCCTTCGAAAGGGTTGTAGAGATAGAGCAGCAGATTGCCGTGCGGTAACGCGAACGTCGCGGCATCGGCGCACACCAAACGAATATCGCGGCATAGCGATCCCGCGTCTTTGAAGACGGCAATATTTTCACGCGCGATCTCATTCAGTGCCGGAGAGATTTCAACGCCCACGACTTGTTTGAACCCATAGCGTGACGCGAGCATCAGGACACGCCCCATGCCGGATCCGACGTCGACGAACGTGGCATCAGAAAAAATGAAGCCGGGTGGAACCGACTTCATAAGGACCTCAAAGTCTGCGAGCGGCGTCGGCTCGTAGTGCGTCGCGAACTCGATGGCAGGACCGATGGCTTGCGGATCAAGCTCGCCGAGAAACACGAGCGCTTCGGTCGTTACGTTGTATGCAGCATCGAAATGCTGCCCGGAGCGGCGTCCGCTAATTTGCCTTGAGCCGCTGCCGCATTTGCAGCGTGGGAACTTTGATATTCTTCACGAGCCGCAGACTTTTCAGGAGACTGATAATATGCCACGTGTGATCGATTTCAAACCACCGCAAACCGTGGCGTGCCGAGAACGGAAACGCATGATGGTTGTTGTGCCAGCCCTCGCCCCAGCTCAAAAGCGCGAGCCACCAGCAGTTGGTAGACCGGTCACCGGTCTTGTAGGACTGATACCCCACGCTGTGGGCTGCACTATTGATGAGCCACGTGAGGTGATACGTCAGCACCAAGCGCACGAAAATACCCCAGACCACCCACGGTAACCCACCGATTGCGAACAAGACGAGAGCGAGGGTCACCTGCGCGAGTAACTGGTACTTATCCAAGAAGCGGTAGAATGGATCTGCCGCGACGTCGTGGGCCATGCGCAGCATTTGTTCGCGAGTCAGCACCGCCTGATTTGCCAGATACAACCAGGTCAAATGCGACCAGCTAAAACCTTCGTTTGAATTGTGGGGATCGCGTTCGCTATCAGAATGCGCGTGATGCGCCCGGTGCGTCGCGACCCATTCGATCGGACCACCCTGCAGTGAGAGGGTCGCAAAAACACCGGTTAAATATTCGACCGGTTTGACCATGGTGAGCGCACGGTGTGTGAGCGTGCGATGATAGTTGAGAGTAACGCCGAGCGCGCCCGTGATATAGGTGAGCACCAGCATTACTGCGACCGCCGACCACGAGACCATACCGGGAAGAAAAACGGCGAGCGCGCCGATGTGAATGACGGCGAGTCCGAGAAAGACCGGCCAGTTCTCAATTTTTTTTGCCATGCAGACCTTCTACGTTCGGGAAGGAGCGTTAGTCTCCGGCCAAGCGAGCCATTAAGTGCAAAATACTCGGCAGCGGTCAATTTTGACCACGAGCCGCGGAGTACTGCGACAAAAGACGAAGGCAACCCGATGCGTAACGGAACTCTCGAGGTCTCTCTGTACATGGTCTGCGCTTTATCCACAGCTGCGATGATTCACGTGCCGTATGCCGCCGGACATCCGCCCAGGCTCTTCTGGCTTCTTGCGACGGTCTCCGCGATCGGACTCGTCCGGATTTTTCAGATTGCGTGGCACGAAGACCGTGCCGCCAAGTAGATTAACGCGGTTATCAACCTCCTGGGCGTAGAATGCGAGCCGCCGGCTAACGCACAAGAGGGCTTGCGCCTGGCGGCACTAAGAAGGTATCGTGCTGGTTCGAGCGCTCGCCGTGTTTCTTCTGCTGGCCACGCTCTCGTTGCCGGTACAAGCCGCGCGCGAATTGACGCGCAAAGATGTGCGCACGCTGCTCAACGCCTGGTTCGTCTATCCCGCATATGGTTCGTTCCAATTAAAGAACGGACGGTACATGAGCGCTTCCGGACGCATGCGCATCGCCCTCGTCGGCGGGCAACGGTTCGTCCCCATCGAAGGATCGAAAATTGCTGCCCTTTCGACGTTACAAACCCCCGGAACGCGCAGCATCCTTTTCTTGAGTTTGTTTACGCGCACGAACGCCGGCTATTTTCGAGATGACGCAACGGTGCGCGTCGGCCAACGCGTCCGGCCACTTTCGGTAACGATGCACGCATCGCGCATTCGTGTCAGTGTAGTGCAACCCAACGGACGGCAAGCAACGCACATCTATCACATGACGGGTCACGGCCTCCAAGAAGCGGCGACCCGTCACGCGCAATAAGTTAGATCTTAGCATCCCGTCGGTGGGCAGGCCACTGCCGTCCTTCCTGCTTTCGAAAAAGCCCAGTTCTGCCGATACGGCTATTGAGGTGTCCCGCGTGCTTCTAGGCACGTGGACGACTTTCTCAGTGGAGGGAGCGGAATCTCGTGGCTTCGACAGGGATGGAACTCCTTAAGGAGCGTCTGCGCACAATCGGTGTCGCATACGTTGACTACAAATACAACACGCTGACGATTCAGGCCAGTAAGCGCATTCCCACGACCGAGTACTACAAGAAACTCCAAGACCGCATCGTGCAATATATCAACGCCGACCCTGTCGTCGCTCAGTTCTTCACAGGGTGCAGTAGGATCGATATCCGTCAGCCGGAAGCGCCGCCCGCGGCAGCAGAGGCCGCGAAATGACCGGCACCCCGAACTTAGCTCTCCCGCGCCGCTCCTGCGGCTTTTTTTCGGTTGACTTTATATACTAAACCGTTTAGTATATATAAATGCCCGGAACTACACGCAGGCCACGAGGGCGCCCTCGCGATCGTGCGATCGATAAGCGGATTGTCGAGGCGACCCTTGGAGTCGTCGCCGAGCGGGGCATTGCCGGCGCCGCCATCGATGAAATCGCACTGCGCAGCGGTGTGAGCAAGGCCACGATCTACGGACGGTGGCCTTCCAAGGAAGTGCTCTGTATCGAGGCCATGCGCCACACCCAACCGCTACTCACCACCGCCTATAGCTCCGACCCGCGCACCGACTGCATCGCGTTTCTCGCCGGCCTCTCGACCGAAGCGAACGGCGTCGACCGGCGGCTGCTACCGCGTCTCATCGCCGAAATCTCTGCGAGTCCCGATCTCGCTCGAATCTTTCGCGACAAAATTGCGGCGCCGCCACGTGAAGCATGCGCCGCTATTCTTACGCGCGCAATCGCCGCGCAGCAGTTGGCAGCGGACACAGATATTTCGCTCGCGGTCGACCTGCTCGTCGGCCCCATCTTCTACCTGCGCCTGATCGAGGGCGCGTTTCCAATCGAACCGGGCACGCCCCGCAAAATCGTCGACGCCGTGTGGACGGCGTTCGCCGCGTCTTAAGACATGGAGGGAATGTGTTTATCGTTACGCTGCTCGTTCTAACCGTCTTCTTGTCATACTCGCTCGCCGGCGCGGCCGGCGATACATCTGTGGTGCAGATGCCGCACTACCAAGTAGGGCGCGATGCGCACAAGACGTACGCGCGCGATCTCATCCTCAGCAACCGCTTCTGGATCTATCTGATCTTGGGCGTCGGCTTCACGCTCTTGCTCTCTACCACCGTTGCGATTGCGTTCATCATGCACGTGAAGTTCACCGCAATTCTTGCCAGCATGGTTGCGGTTGGGTTCTTCATCACGCGCAGCGTCCTCATTAAGAACGCGGCACGGCGCCGGCGGCAACTTATTAAAGTCTTGCAAATTGCCGGAACCGGCAGCGCGATGTGCGCGCTCGTGATCCTCTTACGGTCGTGAGGTGGAGCGCACGATGGGCGTGCGCCGGGGATGCGGCGAGCCCGTATACTCCGGCCGCGTCGTCTGGACCGGCTCGGGCGTAAAAACGGTAGTAGGCGCTGGACCCGGTGAACGAACTTCGTATGGCGGCATAGTTTGCATCAGTCTATGGCCGCCGGCTTGGATTTCGAGCACCTTCCGGCGCGCATCGTATGTAATTCTGGCACCAAGCGCGCGTAGCGCTCCTGCGATCGGCACATAAACGGCCTGCAATGATTTCGGATCGTGGGGACCGGTCCGGATTCGCACGGTGGCATTTCCGCGAATGACAATCATCACCTCACCCACATAGCCGATACGGTCTGCAATTCTAGTGAGAAAGGGAGCAACAGGCGCCTCGATCCGCCCATGGACGAGATACGGCGGATTATAGGAACGCAACGGATTCCCGTTGAGCAAGATGGCGATGGGAATCGCCATGGGTGGGAAAATCACGGTCGAGGAACGATATACAGCATCCGATGAAACGACTCATCTTGGCCTTCCGGGAAGCCGGGATCCGATTCTCACGAGACGGCTGTGCGTTTCTCGCGCAGGCAGTTGCGTTCAATTCGCTCTTTACGCTCTTTCCACTGGTCGTTCTCGTTATTACGGGCGCCTCATATTTCTATCCCCATAGCGAGCAGCGCGTGCTCGATTTCGTCGACACGCTCGCGCCTGCGCTGCATGATTTTATTGCCGGCAATCTGCAATCGTACTTCGGCGGCCGCGTGAGCTCCAGCATTATCGCTGTCGGGTTCTTAGTGTGGTCAGGTAAGAATCTTTTCATGGCGTTGACCTATGCGCTGGACCGGGCGCTGGGAGTCCCAAAGGGCCGGCCATTGGTACACGATATCGCGCTTTCAATTATCATGCTCCCGATTGTCGGCATTCTGCTCATCATTGCCATGGCACTTCCGATCTTGGTATCGATCTTGGTTGCGCTCAGTAAAGTGCCCGATCAAGCGATGGTGACCCAGATTCTCGGATATGTCGTCTCGCTGCTTATGGTCTTTGCACTCACGATCATCATGTATACATTCTTGCCAAACCGGCGCGTCGTATGGCATTTCGCGGTGCCAGGTGCGTCGTTCGCGGCCCTCACCTGGCCAATCATGCAGTTTGCGTTCGCGGAATATACGACGCGTGTGAATTTTTCTCATATTTACGGCGCACTCTCCGCGCCGCTCGCACTCCTGTTGTGGTTTTATTTGATGGGTTCGATCTTTCTCTTCGGCGCCCAACTCTGCGCCGGCTGGGCGCATCTAAAAGGAACGACGGTTGTCGCCGAACTCACATGAGCACGTTGCTCTTCATTCATGGCTCCGGTTGTACGAGCGACGCATTTGAGAATCAAATGCGCGCCTTCCCGCAAGCCCACGCGCCCAATCTTCCCGGCCACGCATCGCCCAGCGAGTGCAAAACGGTTGCGGAGTTTGCAGATTTCATCCAGCGCTACATTGCCCGGCACAATCTTCTGGACGTCGTTCTGTGCGGCAACTCGCTAGGCGGCGCAATCGCGCTCGAGGTTGCACTCCGCGAATCGCCGGAAGTGCGTGGTATCGCTTTGCTTGGCTCCGGATCACGTTTGAAAGTCGCGCCGGCTATTCTTACTGGACTGGCAGAAAACTTCGAGCAGACGGCCCAAACGCTGGCGGGCTACATGTTTGCGCAAGCCACTCCGGAGCGAACTGCGTTAGCCGTGCAAAGTATGCAGACCGTCGGCCAAGCGCAGACGCTGCGGGACTTCCAGGCCTGCAACGCTTTCGATGTCACGGAGCGCCTGCCTGAGCTCTTGGTTCCATTGCTCGCCGTTACCGGGGAGCAAGACGTGATGACGCCGCCTAAGTATGCGCAATCCCTCGCGGACCGGGTTCCGGCGGGCGAGGTGCGAATAGTCCCCGGCGCCGGTCATCTGGTCATGATCGAGCGCCCGGCCGAAACGAACGACACCATCGCGGATTTCGTTAACCGGGTTAGGTAGGTATTCCCGAAAGGACATCCGTGCGTCGTAACCTCGCTGTTTTCTCCCTGATTTGTGCCGTGCTGCTCACCGGAATCGGCCATCGTAAGCCCTCCGGGCCGCCGGCAACTCCGGCTCCGACGCCGACCCCCTTCGCGGTTCCGACGGCGGCTGTTCCCGTCATGATGATCTATCCATTCGCGGTCAACGGCGACGCGGATAAGAAAGCCGGGGATAAAATGGCCGGTCTCTTTCTTGCGCAGATCGCCGGAGCCGGCGGAGTAATCGTCAAGCCGATTCCAGCAAAGGTTGTGGCTCGTACCGATTATTTGAGCGATGCAATCAAGAATGGCGCGGACTATTACCTTTCAGGATATATGACGCCGGTCGGCGAGGAAGTCGCGCTGGTCGAGCAATTGGTGAGCACCGGCAGCGGCGCGATTATCTGGTCGAGTACCGCGCAAGTTTTAACCTACGGAGACGCGCTCAACCAAGCAGACATCGTGCGGCAGAGCGTGATCAATCATGCGGGACGCGTTGAAGCGCAGTATCGTCAACAACAAGCGCTGGCAACACCGACCCCCGGCCCCGCAAACGGAGCGCAAACCAGTATCGGAGCGATCCTCGGGCTGATCAAGCATGTCGCAGGCGGACGCAAAGCCGAGCCGGCGCCGACACTCGCACCGGAGAAAAAACCGCTCAAAGCCATTCTTGTTATCGGACACGACGGGGGCGCATCCAGCCTTCAACATTCGCTCGACCGCATATACCGCGTTTCGAATGCCGGCATAGAGAGTGGGGACGTTGTTGCCGATACGCGCAAGGTCTGCTCGAAATTTCCGAACATCACAGTCGCGTCCGGCGAAACCAAGCGCGAGCGGACTCGCGGCTTCCCGCCAAGCTCGATTAACGTCTTTACCCTGCGGATGTACAACTGCCAAGGTACTGTTTTCTTCACGAACACGGCGCGCTCAGGCTCCCTGCAAGATGCGGTCGACCAGGCTGTGGCGGCCTACGTCTCGGCTCACCCAAGTAATAGCTAGGCCGGCAGCCGCTCTACTATAAGTATTATTAGCGTTTAAAAGCGCCCAGAGCGGGTACGCGGTAGGTGATGCGGTGGGTTTTGGATACGACCGACCTTCGCGCCGTTGCCGGCACGCGCCGGGCAATTGCCGAGGAGATTGCGCCATTCATACCTGAGGGCCACGAACAGTTCGCCGTGGAGGTTATCACCGGCGAAATTCTTTCGGCCGAGGTCGCGAACGGTGGCCGATGCATTACCATCGAGCTCCAAACCGGTTTAAGCAGTGTCATCCTCGAGGTTTGGGATCAAGGGCCGCCGCTCGTGCTAAGTGTGGACCCACTGCGTGACGCCCTCTTGAAATCGCTCGCGTCCTACTTAGATATCGAACATGTGGGCCACGGCAATCACATCGTTGCGCGGCTTCCCATCAATCTCAAAGATGATCCCGCTCGCTCGGCGCGCATTTGGCGTCTCGCTTCCGCGCTCGTCTCCGATCGCGCTCATCGGGTGTCAGAGAGTTTCCGCGATACGTTTGTCCAACATGGCGCCGGCGATCTCTTTGCCGAGGGCCCGTTGCCCGAACCCGAGACTCGAGTGACTTAAGCTTCTTCGGCTTGCGCCGGATCGAGGAGGCCGACCGGGAGATCCACATGGATCGCTTTTTTATTGGTGTCGATGGCTTTAATGAAAGCGCTGACCATCGGTATTCGGGCCGAGCCGACGACGAGCATATCTTGCGCCGGATAATGTTCGAGCGCACCCACGGTTCCAACGTGCTTTCCGTGTGGGTCGATAAGCGTGCAGCCGATCAAATCTTCGTCGAGGTACTCTCCCTCGTCCAGCACAAACGCCTCGCGCGGAGCGTAGAATTTGGCGGCTTTATACCGCTCGGCGCCGGTTGCATTGTTGACGCCGGTTAGGCGGATGAGCGGACGTCCTTGATGTTCACGGATGGACTCGATTGTTACGGTGGTAGAGATGTTCTCGATTTCGCACCGTAAGGTTGCGCCGGCAGAAAAAACAGTGCGACCCGCTGAGGTCGGGTCGCACTTGAGTTCACCTTTTAGTCCAAAGATGCCGACGATGCGACCCGCATAGCGGTCACTCTGCTGCGTCGGTTTGATCGGCTTCTTCGCCTTCGTCTTCATCTTCGTATTCGTCCAAATCTAAAATATCAACCGTGATCTTGCCTTCGGCAGTTGCGCGCACTATCGTGCGGAGCGCTTGCGCCATGCGGCCTGCGCGGCCGATGACTTTACCGAGGTCGTCTGGATCGACAGCGAGCTCAAGAACTGGCTGTCCGCGATCGCCGGTGTAGGAATCGATTTGTACGGCATCGGGCTTGCTTACGAGCTTCTTCGCAAGAAATTCAAGCAGTTCCGTTGCACGAGCCGCTGAAGCTTCGGGATCTTTTGGTGCGCGATTGACTGGCCGCCGCTCGCGCGCGACAAATGGGCGATTGGTGCGTTCCACTCCGCCATCGCGACGCCGGGGAGCGGGCTCGTCTTCCGGTTCGATGTCATCGATGATGGTTTCGCTTGTTGCGATCTTGCGCGCACCTAGTGTCGAACGACGCTCGTCTTCTTCGCCTTCTTCGCCGAAGAGTCCGAATTCGTCATCGAACGCGCTCATTTAGCTTTCAGCCTTTGTTGACTTCTTCTTACGGGTTGATTCGGGAACGTGACCTCGTTCCACAAGGCCCATCTCTGCAAAGAGACGGCGGACTGGATCCGAAGGCTGCGCGCCTTTGGAAAGCCATTCTTTGACCTTCGTTTCGTCGACGACGACGGTCTTTGGTTCAGTGCGCGGATTGTAGTGGCCGAGGATTTCGATAAAACGTCCATCGCGCGGCGAGCGAGCATCGCTCACAACGAATCGGTACGTCGGTTGTTTCTTAGCGCCCATGCGTCTGAGTCGGATTTTAACCATTGATGACTTTCTTGGCAGTGTCTAGTGTTGAGAGCAAAATTTGATTGAGAGCTCAGCGGCCATTACGCGACCCCAGGGGGCATCTTAGCATACCTGGTTTCGTGAGGGAGCGACATTTGGGGGGCCCCGCGCTTTCGCGTGGGGGGCGCGTAGCTAGGCGCAGCGCCTTTTAAACGGCGTGCCACTACCGGCCGAGTCCCGCCGGCATCTTAATCTTGCCCTTCATGCCGCCCATTTTCTTCATCATGGACTTGGCCTCGTCGAACTGTTTGATGAGCCGGTTGACGTCGGAGACTTGCACGCCGCTGCCTTGGGCGATGCGTTTGCGGCGCGAGCCGTTGAGGACTGCGGGGTGCACGCGCTCGCGGCGGGTCATCGAGCAGATAATTGCTTCCACTTTGCCGATCTGCTTTTCGTCCACTTCGAAATCTTTGGGCAACGCTTTTGCCATGCCCGGAATCATTTTGAGAATATCGCCGAAGTTGCCCATCTTGCGCACTTGGCGCATCTGGCTCAAGAAATCATCGAGCGTAAACGAATTCTTGTTGAACTTCTGTTCGAGCTCTTTTGCCTGCTCTTCCGTGAAGGCGCTCTGCGTGCGTTCGATGAGCGTGAGGACATCGCCCATGCCGAGAATGCGTGACGCCAAGCGGTCGGGATAGAACGGTTCGATTGCCGAGAGTTTTTCGCCGACACCGATAAACTTGATCGGCGCGCCCGTAACCTTGTGAATCGAAAGCGCTGCACCGCCGCGCGTATCGCCGTCGAGCTTGGTAAGAATAACGCCCGTGATGTCGAGCCGATCGTGAAAGCCCTTGGCAACATTCGTCGCTTCTTGGCCAGTCATCGCATCAGCAACGAGCAAGATTTCTTTGGGCTGCACGGCAGCTTTGATTTTTTCGAGTTCGATCATGAGCTCGTCGTCTATTTGAAGACGGCCGGCGGTATCGATGATGACCGTCGAAAGTCCTAGACGTTTTGCTTCGGCAACACCGTCGCGCGCAATCTTCACCGGATCGCCTTGGCCGGCTTCGTACACCAGCAGATCGATCTGTTTACCGAGCGTTTGCAACTGCGCGATCGCGGCGGGACGATACACGTCTGCCGCCACGAGCAGCGTTCGGCGGCCCTGTTCTTTTAAGCGAAGCGCGAGCTTACCCGCATGAGTTGTTTTACCCGAACCCTGCAATCCGACCAGCATGATCACCGAAGGCGGCGCATCGGAGAACTGCAAGCGCGCTTGCGCGCCGCCGAGCAGTTCAACAAGTTCGTCGTGGACGATCTTAATGATCGTTTGCGCGGGCGTCAGGGAATCGAAGACGTTCTGGCCGACCGCCTGCTCTTTGACCTTGGTAACGAACTCCTTGGCAGCCGCAAGCGAAACGTCAGCCTCAAGCA
>JACRUB010000100.1 GCA_014305015.1 Vulcanimicrobiota bacterium
AAAGGCGACCATGACGGCCGCGCTGGACGGCGTCTGGTCCACCGATCACATTTAACCCAAGAGCCCGGTTGCCAGAGCGCGAATAAGTATTTAGGAATCCCGCGTGGCCAGTGTTATTCCGTGCTTGCCCATAATTTCGGCCATTCGCTGCGGATTCAATGCTTTTTCATCGCCGAGTTCGCGAAAGAACGCTTCTATGCCAGCAGGCGTAAAACTGATCAACAGGCGCCCCGGCACAGCTCCCACATTTTGATAACGATGCGGAATACCGCGCGGGGAGTGCACGAAGGTTCCGGGGCCGCCGCGAACCATATCACTGCCGCACGTAAATTCAAACTCGCCTTCGAGCACGTAGTATGCTTCATTTTCTCGCGAATGCACATGCAGCGGTGGTCCTGCTTGCGGTGGGATCACATCCTCAAGCACGGTCATTTCCCCCGCCGATTCGAGGGCGGTGAGTTTGAGGTTTATTACATTGTTCGGGTACGTAACGCAGGGGCCATTACCGGCCGGCACATGATGAACATGGCGTGCGACATCCATTTTTACACTCTCCTATGAGCCGGCATTCTCGATACGACGGGCGTTTCGACGCTGGATTGCGTTTTTTCCCGCCTTAGAGTGCACGGCCAGCGGTTCGGCTGCAATACGTCATTTCCGCTTTCTCGGCACGTGCACTGCAAAATAGTACACCAGAATCAGGGCGACAACATAGATCGGAAAGAGCCAAAAGGGTAACTTGCTCAATAGCTGGGCGCCCGCAGCAGAACCGGGTCCTAACGAGAGAATCAAAAGAGTGATTCTTGCTGGGGTTCTTCCGTCGTTAGTGTTGCGCAGCGAGTGCCCAAGAGCCGGACGGGCATACGGTTGAGATTCGCGCGGCGCAAACAGTATGAACTTGCTTCGTAAATCCGTTCTGCATCGCGTGTCGGCTGCGCCAAATGCGTTTGACGTCCGAAGACGCTGAAGTCATTCCGCTTTATTTTAATTCCAATGGTTGAAGCGTAAAGACCCTCTTTTTCGAGCTTCTCCGAGAGCTCTTGCGCCTGAACGCGGAGCAGATCGAGCAACTCGTACTCTTCAATCGCGTCATATTCAAATGTCTCCTCGGTGCTAATCGATTTCGTTTCGCGTTCCGGCTCGACTTGGCGCAGATCAATGCCCCGCGCGAGGTCGCGCAGCTCATCGCCCCATGATCCGAAGAAAGCGCGCAGATGCGCATCATCGAGCGCCGCAAGATCGCCGATCTTCTCAATGCCGCGCGCGGCAAGCCTGGGCACCGTTTTCGGACCGATGCCCCACAAGCGTCCGACAGGCAGCGAGGCAAGAAAGTCTGCTTCTTCGCCCGGCCGCACGACTTTCAGACCATTCGGTTTGCAGAGGTCCGATGCGATTTTCGCAACCATCTTTGCACGCGAAACGCCTGCGCTCACTGTAAGTTGCGTGCGCTCAAGTACTGCCGCGCGAATGCCTTTCGCGATTTCTTCTGCGCGCTCTATAGTAACATCACCGAGATCAACAAACGCTTCATCGAGTGAGAGCCCTTGAACGGAGCGGCCATCTTGCGCAAAAACGTCGAAAATCTCGCGCGAGACGACGCGGTACTTCGCATGGTCCGGCGGCATCACGATCAGCTGCGGGCATGCCTGCAATGCGCGGTAGAGCGGGATTGCGGAACGTACCCCAAACGGACGGGCTTCATAAGTTGCGGTGAGAACGACGGCGCGCCGGCTGCTACCGGCAATCGCGACCGGTTTGCCGCGCAGTGAGGGATCGTCGCGAACGGCGACGCTAGCATAAAATGCGTCAACGTCGAAATGCGCGATTATAGCGCGGCGGCCCCTTTGAATATTAAGCGAATCGTTTCCATGTTGCGAATGTCGTCGGCGTCTTCGCCCGGCGTCTCGAGAATCGCCATCTTTTCGTGTAATTCAGGACGCGCGGCAAGTGCCCGGAAACCTTCAAAGCCGATGTTGCCGTCGCCGATGTGCCAATGACGGTCTTTATTCGCGCCGAGCGGCACTTGCGTGTCGTTGAAATGAAACATCTTCACGCGATCGAGTCCGATTTCTTCCGCCGTCTGATAAATAAAGTCATCAACGCCGCGCTGCGAATTAATTTCGTAGCCCGCAGCCCACGCATGCGCCGTATCCAGACAAACACCGAGTTGCGGATGATCCACAGTCTTAATAAACCGTCCCAGCTCTTCTAGGGTTCCACCGCACAACTGGCCGGCACCCGCGGAGTTTTCCATCACGAGCACGACACCGGGCTTAATATCTTCGAGGGACCGCTCGAGCGCGCGGCAGGCGTCGGCGAAGCCTTCTTCACGGGAACGCTTGCCGTACGATCCCAGGTGTGTGTTCACATACGAAATTCCACCGGCGGCGGCAACCTCCAAGTCGTTCTTGAGCAGGCGCAGCGAACCAACACAGATCTTCTCGTCATCGCTTGCGAGGTTGATCAGATACGATGTGTGGATCGCCGTCGGAAAGATGCCGGCTTCTTCGCGCATCGCGCGGAAACTCTCCAAGGATGCGTGATCGATCGGACTAACGCGATATGTTCTGGGATTGGTGCTGAAAATTTGAATCGCGGTACAGCCCGCGTTTTTCGCGTGTTGCATGGCGGCGGCATATCCGCCACCTGTCCTCACATGAATTCCCAGGCGCAAAGTTAGAGCGTTTTACCCAGATAAAGAAACTGCAAGTACCCGAGCGATATGACCGGGTTGCCGGGCCCGTACACTTCACGCAAACGTGCCGCAAGCTGCTCGAAATATTGATCGGCCTTTTTGCCGAGCGCATCCCGCAAATTCTTGCGCGATCGCTCGTATCCGATAAAGCGGTCCAGCGAAACCGCCAGTCGCCACGGCACCACACGCAGCGTGTGATCGGCAAGCGGCGCGCGATAGAACTCGAGAAACCCACTCATCGCGGTTTCGGGAGAATCGGCCTCCCACGTCGTTGCGACCTCTTGACTTATCAGTTTGACGGGATCGTCGTGCATGAGGCTCTTCCACCAAATCGCGATGATCCCACCCGGCTTGGTTACACGAATCATCTCGTTGATTGCCTTGTCGCGATCGAGCCAATGAATCGCCTGCGCGCAAATTGCGGCGTCGAACGTTTTGTCGCCAAACGGGAGAGTCTCCGCGTTGCCTACTTTGAATTCCCCGTTCAAAATGCGTGCTTCAGCGTACTTAAGCATTTCCTGCGAACTATCGATGCCCGTCACACGTGCGCCCTCTTTCGCAAAGGGTTCCGAGGCGAGGCCGGTGCCGCAGGCAACATCCAAGATTTTCCCTTGCATCGGAATCCCGTAATCCGTCGCCATCGAATAGAGTTCTAGCGAATACCCGATACGATGAGCGTCGTAATCTTCTGCGAGTTTTGAATAATCAGCTGTCACAGCGCAACAGCATCCTGCTGGGCGGGCGGAATGTTGGCGGTCATTGCGGCCGTCAGTAAATCGAGCTCAAGCGGTTGCCCTGCTTCAAGCTCCATCTGCGGCAGATCTTCAAGAGAGCGCAAACCAAAGGACTCGAGAAACTCCGGCGTCGTCTTGTAGAGCATCGGCCGGCCCACTACGTCTTTGCGCCCGGCTTCTAAAATCAGCCGGCGGTCCAAAAGCGTCGTAACAACGCTCTCTGCGGAAACCCCGCGGATTGCTTCGATTTCGCTCTTGGTGACGGGTTGCAAGTACGCGATGATCGCGAGCGTCTCCATTGCCGGAGTCGACAGATTCGTTTTCGGAGGCAACAGATATGCCTCAACTACGTCGCGCGCGAGCGGAGCGCTTGCAAACCGGTACCCGCCTGCGATTTCCCGCAGCACGATACCACGATCCGCGAAATCTTCCTCGATTTTTTGCAGCGTCGAGGCGATCTCGATCTCTGTTGCATGCGTAAGTTTTGCCATTTGCTTGATCGAAAGTGGCTCGCTGGCAACAAAAAGCAGCGCTTCAACGGGGCGCTGTAAGCGTGCGATGACTTCTTGGATCGGCTCGCCACGGCTTTCGAGCGATTCTTCCACGATCAATTAAGACCCCTGACTAGCGGTGACGGTAATCGGAAATAAGCGGATGTCGTCAAATTGTTCCGGCTGCTCGTACTCGACCCGCCGGCGCCGGATGAGCTCCAAAATCGCCAAGAACGTCACGATAATGGATTCGCGCCCCAGCTCGTGACACAGCGCGGAGAAATACACTTCGCCTTTTTCGCGCACGATCTTCATAATGTAATCCATTTGGGCTAGAAGCGAAACGCGTTCGCGCGCAATCGTTCGGCGCTCCGGCTTTGCGTTGCGCAGCATTGCCAAAAAAGCGTTGGTCAGCCGGTTTGGGTCGATGCGGTAGCGTTGCGTAAGATCACTGTTTGGATCGCCCGCGTCGCGATAGTAAAAGGCGCTGGCCTCGAACTGGCGATTACGCAGCTCTTCGCCGACTTCCCGATACTTTGAGTACGCGATGAGGCGCGCCCGCAGCCGTTCTTCGACCATCTCGGGTGTCTCGGCGTCGTCATCAAGAAATTCGCTTGGAATTGCCGGTAGCAGTGACTTGGATTTCAGGAAGACTAGCGTTGCCGCGATAACCAAATACTCGGCGGCGACCTCGACGTCGATCGATTCCATCAGTGTGATGTATTCGAAATATTGCTCGGCCACCGCGGCTAGCGGCACTGTGGCAATATCCATCTGCTTCTCTTTGACGAGATGCAGCAAAAGGTCTAAGGGTCCGTCGAAAAGCTCAAACGAAACACGCCATGGGGCATCCACGCCCTCCGACGGCGAAGCCGTCTGAGCTACGAGTTCTTCAGAGCTGGTCAACTCGTGCGCTGCTCTGCGGTCTTCGCGACGATCGGAACGTCGCCGAATGCGGCGGGATTCGCAACAAGGTATTCGAGGGCCAAATCAACCAAGCGTTTTTCATTCACGTACTTGAGGGCTCGTTTCGCGGACATGATATCAAACCACTGCGCCTCATCGACCTCATGGTCGTGATTCGCGGTGTCGCCCGAGAGGTAGCGCATTAAGTAGAAGGTGACGCTTTTTTTGTGCTTGCCGCGGTTGATGTAAAACCAATACGAAATGTCGGAGAGCTTGGTGATGAGCTCGGCCCAGCAGCCGGTCTCTTCCCGCACTTCGCGAAGGGCTGCTTGCTCGTGCGATTCCTTATGCTCGACGTGCCCTTTGGGCAACGACCAGATGCGCGGCGTGCCGCGTCCGATCAGGAGCGCGTCATACGTTGACTCACGCCGGCGCAGCACGAGTCCGCCAGCCGAAACTTCATATTTGATCCGCATTTTGCCCTATCACCGCTCGAGGCGGTCCTGCTCTTAAGGACTGGAAAGGCGCCCCGCTGGGACGCCTCCGACTGATTTAATTATACCGAACCCCACCAAGAAGGCGGATCCAAAAGAGGGCTCTCCTGCTCCCTCGTGGACCGCTAAAAGCCGGACGGACTGGGGGCCGGCGTTGGACTGTTGGTGACGATCGGAGCCGGGGTGCCGCCGAGCGCGATTTGGCACGGCAGCATGATGGTGCTCGTCGCGTTATCGACGGAAAAGGTCAGGGTGTAATTTCCGGCCGCCGGACACGACGGCTCGGCGCCGAGCGCATTGGTGGTCCAGTCACCGGCCGCCATACTCACGTGGCCGCTGCCCGAGATGAAGATTGAGAAGGTTGGCGCCCCGATCGTCGCTTCGGCAACATCAGCTTCGGATTGAACCGGCGCAAAATTCGTGGAAGTCACGGCATTCGGTGCTGTGGGGCGGCCGGAAAACACCATCGATTGAAAGCCGACTGGACGCGGACCCGCCACACGGGGTTTCACGAGAATTGTGGCGCCGTTTCCACTCGCCGCCGCGAGCGAACGAGCCGCTTGGAGTTGGGCGGAAAACTCGACCGCGCCTTGGCGCATCGCCATTGGGCGGTTGCCAAAAGCGAACGCTGCGCCGGCCAGCACCAGCATGGCCAGAACGCCGACGGCGATCGCCATCTCGATCAGGGTGAATCCGCGTTGCATTCCCCTTCGGCAGTGCCCAAAACGAAGGCGCAGGAGACCTAGAGCGAGACTTTGGAAAGTTCGCGGTCGACCTGTGTCCGAAACGCGCGTTCGCCTTTGGCCAGCGTCTGATAGAGCGCGATGGCACTCGTGTTTGCCAAGAGCGCGTTGCGGTGCCATAGGCGCTGCGGCTCGGGCACTCCTCCGGCTGCGATCGCCGAGTCGACCCGTGGCGCAACTTCATGCATTGCATGCACGGACAAAACGTAGTCGTGGTCGCTGAGATTATTGATGAAGGCTTCTATTGGTGGAATCGAGGCGAGTTCGAAACCGTCACCCTTCCGCTTGAGCAAGCCGTAGTCAACCGGATCGACGCCGGCAACCATTGCCGCTGCACGTGCCCACGCGACGACTTTGACTTCATCACCAAGCGACGGTGCTGCGTGCGCCGATAGCACGACGGTAACGAAATGCGCATCGTGTCCCCGCGCGATGGCCTCAGCCGCTGAAAGAACATGGTGCGCGCCCGTGCCCGCGATGTTGGGCTCGAAGCTGAGTTTGCCGTCCGCACCCCATTGAAACACGACGGTTTTCATGACGTCGTGATAGAGCGCTGCGGCGACGACGATATCGCGGCTCACCGTTTTTTGGCCGCCGAAGTACTCGCGGTTGTAGTTATCGGCAAGCGCGATGGCGCTTTGCGCGTTGAACAATTCGTGCATCACTAGGCCACCCGGATACGCGTGATGCGAATCTTGAGCCGAGCCGGGCGTGGCAATAAATACTTGCCTTGCGGTCGAGAAGTCGTCGGTTTCCGTCGGCATGAACGCGTCAATCGCGTCGCTCTTATCAATGAATCCGGCCGCCAAGAGATCTTGCCGCAATGCATCTCGCGCCGAAGCCGCCCGCAGACGGATCGCATAGTGGGGCACAGGGTTCATTAAGAGCATCCACAGGCCGTCGCGCAGATTTGCGCGGTCCACTTCTTCTGCAAGCGACAACAACCGTGCGAACGCGGACCTGATCAGTTTAGATCTCGCTGCGATCTTATGCGCCTGCAGGGCTCCGGGTGAGGGGTTTGGGTTAAGAAGCACGACAATACTGCGATAGCGCCCAGACTTTTTCGGCGCAGCCGTAGCCGGTTTGCCGAAAGCAAACAGCGATGCCCCCGCAAACCCGGCAATCACCTCAGCTCGCGTGAGCGCGCCGCTTTTACAGTTCTCTACGCACACGTGATGCGCTAGCTGTTCGCAGGCGTCCAGCGAAGGTTGGGCTGACGCGCCGCGCGCGTTTCGTCGATTCGGCCAACGACCGTGTGAACCGGCGCATCCATGATCTCTTGCGGGTTGCGCTTGGCGGTCTCGACGATGTCGCGCAAAGCTGCAATGAATTCATCCAGCGTTTCCTTGGACTCCGTCTCCGTCGGTTCGATCATCAGACATTCAGGCACGATGAGCGGGAAGTATACGGTCGGCGCCATGTAGCCGCGATCGAGCAATGCCTTCGCGATATCGAGCGTGCGTACGCCGGTCTCTTTTTTGAGTTCTTGCGCCGAGGCGACAAACTCGTGGCGGCAAATCTCCGGATACGGTGTCGTTAAAAACTCTGCCACATGCACGCGGATGTAATTCGCGTTGAGGACCGCAAGTTGCGAGACTTTCGTTAAGCCTTCTGCGCCGTTTGCATAGATGTAGGCGAGCGCCCGCACCGCGTGCGCAAAGTTTGACCAGAACGAACGCATTGGGCCGATCGACTTCGGCAAATCGAAATCGAGCGCGAACGTCATCGAATCGCTCGCAAACGGCCTGCCTTGACCGTTGTCACCCGGTGGATTCAGAACAGCGGTAGCGTCTGAATCCGAAGCCTGTCGAAGGGTCGCACGCACAACCGGCGTCGGCAAATAGTCTACCAGGTGCGCGGCAACACCGACAGGTCCGTGTCCTGCTCCGCCTCCGCCGTGCGGAATCGTAAAGGTCTTATGCGTATTGAGATGCATGAGATCAAAGCCCATGTCGCCGGGGCGCGCATTACCCATGAGGGCATTGGCGTTTGCGCCATCATAGTACATTAGGCCGCCTGCCGCGTGGACGGCATCGGTGATTTCCTTTATATGGTCTTCGAAAAGACCGAGCGTATTCGGATTGGTCATCATGCAGACGGCGGTATCGTCGCCGAGGACCTTTTTCAAATCCTCAACGCCGACTCGCCCGCGCTCATCGCTCTTGAGCGAAACAACTTTGAAGCCGCACATCGCGGCCGAAGCCGGATTCGTACCGTGGGCCGTGTCTGGCACGATAACGGTCGTGCGCTTCTCCTCGCCACGGTCTTTAAAGTACTTCTTCGCGATCAGCAACGCCGCGAGTTCTGCGTGCGCACCCGCCGACGGATTAAGCGAGAAGGCGGCCATTCCGAAGAGCGACGCGAGGCTGCGCTCGAGCTCGTACATCACCTGCAGCGCGCCTTGCGAGAGTTCATCGGGCGCAAACGGATGCAGATCGCGCAGACCCGGCAGGTTCGCCATCGCATCGTTTACGCGCGGATTGTACTTCATGGTACACGACCCGAGCGGATAAAAACCGAGATCGATTCCGAACGTGCGCTGCGAGAGCCGGGTAAAATGCCGCACGACGTCGAGTTCGCTATTGTCCGGAACGGGCAAGTCTTCGCGCAGTGTTTCCTTTGGTAGAAAATCCGTCATCGGCGCGCCGTGCTGAAAGTAGCGGTTCGCGCGGCCTTCTTGGCCTTGCTCGAAAATCAGCGGCGAAGCCATTTCAGACGCGAGCTGGGACATGAACGACCTCTCCAAGCGCAGTGCAAAGTGCATCGATATCGGCTGAGCTTGTTAACTCCGTCGCGGCCATCAAGATGCAGTCGAAAAATTCCGGATAGAAGCGGCCGAGATCCAGGCCGCCGAGGATGCCGCGTTCTTGCAACGCCGCCAGCACATCTTTTGCCGGTGCGTGCACGTTGAGGACGAGCTCGTTGAAGAACGGTGCATCGAATTGCAGCGTGCATCCCTCGATACTTGCTACCTTCGTCGCAAGGTCGCGCGACATACGAAGATTCTCCGATGCGCAGTCTTGCAAACCGGTCTTGCCGAGCAATTCGAGATAGATGGTCGCCACAAGCGCGCAATGCGCTTGATTCGTGCAGATGTTCGAGGTGGCTCGCTCGCGGCGGATGTGTTGTTCGCGCGCTTGCAGCGTGAGAACGTAGGCGTCTTTTCCGTTCTTATCGACGGTACGCCCGACGAGGCGTCCCGGAATGCGACGCATATGATCTTTGTTCGTCGCCATGAACCCCACATACGGACCGCCGTAGGCCATCGCGACACCAAACGACTGCGCTTCGCCGACGCAGATTTCTGCGCCCCACGAAGCCGGCGTTTGAAGGGCGGCGAGTGCAAGTGCTTCGGCCACTACGCCAATTAGCACCGTGCCGCTTTCCTTTACGACGTCGCGAATATCGGCACTCGGCGTGTCGATGTTTCCGAAGAAGTTCGGAGTCTGCAGAACCAGCGCCGTGTGGTCTTTGCTCGCGAGCGTTTCTTTTACTGACGATAAGTCGGTGGTGCCGTCTTGTCGCAGCGGCAATTCGTCGATCGTAATGTCGAGACCGTCGCAGTAGGTTTTGAGCACTGCGCGATAATTCGGATGGACCGCCCGCGAGACAAGGAGGCGCTTACGGCCGTTGGCGTTGATCGCCATGATCACCGCTTCGGCCAACGCCGTCGCCCCATCGTACACCGAGGCATTCGCTATATCGAGCCCGGTGAGCAAACAGATGTAGGTCTGCCACTCGTAGATCGCTTGCAGGTAACCTTGCGAGACTTCAGCTTGGTAGGGTGTGTACGCCGTTAAGAACTCGCCGCGCATTGCGAGCGTCATAATTGCAGGCGGGCAGTAGTGGCGGTAGGCACCGGCGCCCAAGAACGAAATTGCTTGCGTCGCAGTGTTTTTTGCAGCAAAGGTCTCGAAGCGTCGCGTGATTTCCGTTTCCGGAAGCGCCGGAACGACGTCCAGCTTCGCGCGCAGCGCGATTGCTTCGGGAACTTTGACGAGGTCCTCCAGCGAGCCGACGCCGACGGCTTGCAACATCTGCGCGATGTCGCGTTTGGTATGGGGGGTATAGGTCATGGTTTAGTGATTATCTTCCGCCAACAGCTGATCGTAGGATTCGGGTGAGAGCAAATGGCCGGCTTCCGATGGATTGCTCAACTTTACTTTAAACAGCCACCCACCCTCAAAGGGTTCGCGGTTGACGAGCGCCGGATCATTTTCGAGGGCGGCGTTCGTTTCCACCACCTCTCCGCCGACGGGCGAGAACAGATCCGAGACTGCCTTGACCGATTCTATCACTCCCGCGTTGCCGAATTGTGCGAGGGTCGCGCCGGTTTTCGGCAGCTCGACGTAGACAATATCGCCAAGCGAATCTTGAGCGTACTCGGTAATCCCGATTGTCGCGGTATCTCCCTCGACCTTCACCCATTCGTGCTCTTTGCTGTAGCGTAGATTCTGCGGCTGCGCCAACGTGCGGACTCCTTTATTGTGTCACCCTAGCTGAAGCTTGCCCTGAGCTTGCCGAAGGGAAGGGTGTTATTGTTTATTTCGTTTGTAAAAGGGTAACGGGGTTACGGTTGCGTCGTGCTTGGTCCCACGGACTTGAACTTGGAGAACCGTTCCGGGTTTCGATGCGTCTTTATCGACAAGTGCGGTAGCGATATTTTGATTTTGGACGGATGGTCCGAGCGAACCGCTGCGCACTTCGCCGACGATGCTGTCATTTTGCAAAACGGCGTACCCTTCGCGCGCGGGAACCCGACCCGTCATGACGAGTCCAACGATACGCCGGTACGTGTCATCTGCTTGCTGTTGTTGCAGCGCGGCCTTGCCAGTAAACTCGCCCTTGCTGAATTTAAGCGCCCATTGTTGCCCGGCTTGCACGGGCGTAATCTCTTCGGTGATCTCGTGACCATAGAGCGGCATGCCGGCCTCTAGTCGTAGGACATCGCGCGCACCGAGGCCCGCCGGTTCTAGTCCTAAGGTTTTCTTCTCTTCGAGTAAACGTTTCCAAATTTGTGGTGCGACGGCACCGTCGACAAACAATTCGAAACCGTCTTCGCCGGTGTACCCCGTGCGCGCAATGATCGCGGGTTTACCGAAAACCTTGCCTTGCGTGCAGAAATAGTATTTCAAATCGGTGACGTCGGGCTCAAGTACGCCTTTCATTATCTCAACTGACTTCGGGCCTTGAATGGCGATGAGCGCGTTCTTGCCGTGCAGGCTGGTGAGCTTCACACCCGAGGGCGGCAATTTTGCGTTGAGCAGCGCCCACATCTTATCGGCATTGCCCGCGTTAACAACCAAGAGCCACCGGTCCGGCAGACGGTAGAAAATAACGTCGTCGTGCACGCCGCCCTGCTCGTTGCAAAACATGTTGTACCGCGCTTGCATCGGCTTCATCGTGCCGATGGCATTGATGGTCAGTGAATCTGCCCATTCCGGTACGCCCTCGCCTTCGAGAATGAATTGGCCCATGTGCGAGAGGTCGAAGAGTCCCGCGCGATTTCGAACGGCATCGTGTTCTTTGAGGATTCCGGCGTATTGCACCGGCATCTCAAAACCGCCGAACGGAACCATGCGCGCACCGAGCGCGACGTGTTCGTCTGCAAGAGCTGTGCGTTTGATGCCGCTGTCGGTCATGGTCATTATTTCTTCGGCTTCTCTTCCGGATAAGTATTGAGGAAATTCAGGGTTGCGTGCGCAACGACTTTTTCGCCGCTGCGCACGAAAACTTCACCGTACACAATCCGGCGGCCCGCTTTAATAACTTTGGCTTCGGCGATGAGATCGTGTGGCGGAAGCGCCGGCGCGAGGAAGTTGCATTGCAGAGCGGCGGTCGTTGTATCTTGGTCGCGGCCATAAATTGAAGCAAGTGCGATATAAAAGACGGTGTCGCACAGACTGACGATGGCGCCGCCGTGCACCGCACCCGTTCCGTTGCTGATTTCGGGCCGGTAGGGCATGCGCATTATGGCCGTACCCTTACCCATGCCTTCTAAATGAAGATCCAGGAGCTCGACAAAGTACGAGCGCTCTTTGTGCCACTGGCGGCGGACCGCGTCTTGATCGGGGTGATCGACTTGCACGAAATCTCCAAGAGGGCCGCAGGGCGCGACCCAGCCTACGATACCGGAATGGCCCGGAAGAACGCTATTACGTTTGTGAGGCTCCCATTCCGGCCACGGTTTTGTCGTAGAGCTTTCGGAAATTGAGCGTACCGCCCGCGAGCAAATGCGCGCCGTCCACCGGCAAGGCCGCGCCGCTGACCCAGCTTGCCTCATCCGAGGCCAGCCACAGTGCGGCCTTGGCGACGTCCGAGGGCTCGCCGATACGGCCGAGCGGAATGTGGCTCTTAACCTCTTCCATGACGCCGGCTACGGACCACAGGTTCTTATCGGTGCCTTCGGTGTGAATCGGTCCCGGTGCAATCGCATTGCATCGAATGCCGAAGGTTCCCCATTCCGAGGCAAGCGTGCGGGTCATCGCAAGAACGCCCGCCTTGGCACATGCCGAATGCACCGCACCCGGTTCGCCGCTCCACGCGTAGGTCGCGATGATGTTGATGATCGAGCCTTTGCTTTTCTTGAGGTGCTCAAACGCCGCACGAGAGCAATAGAATGTCCCGTTGAGCACGATGTCGACGACGGCTTTGAAGCCATTTGGTGAGAGTGTCTCCGAGGGTGCGACAAAATTTCCGGCCGCGTTGTTCACCAGAACGTCCAGACCGCCGAATTTTTTCACCGTCGCTTCGACGATTTCCGCAACCCGCGCGGGGTCGCGCACGTCGCACGCAAGCGCGAGGCCCTCTTTACCCAGGGATTGGATCATCGAGACCGTTTCGTCGATCGATTCTTGGCGGCGTCCGATAACACAGACATTCGCTCCGTGTTCCGCAAAAGAAAGCGCCATTGCCCGCCCAAGCCCCGAGCCGCCTCCCGTAACGAGAACGGTCTTGCCCAGAAATGCCTTAGCGCTCAAAACGTATCGCCTTTCTTCGCAAGCTCCTTGCGTAGATAGATGGGGAGCGCGAAGATCCGGCGGTGCGTCTGTGCGTCGTAAAAGTAATTCTCGCCGCTGAGCTCCTGCACGTACGTATCGATATCGCTTTCACTCAAGGCGGCTAGATCGACGT
>JACRUB010000030.1 GCA_014305015.1 Vulcanimicrobiota bacterium
CAGGGAGTCCGATCTTTTGCAAAATCGAACGGACACCGTCGACGTGGAACTTCTCTCCGCTGTGCGACGCCGTCAGTAACGCAATCTCTTGTTCTTCTAATCCGAATCGCTGCACGACTCCATATTTGATCGCTGTGGCCGCGATAAACGGCTTGGCGGCGGAGCGTAGAAAGACCTGAACGTCGATATCGCCCATTGCAAGAACGACCTTACCGCTACGGTTAATCGCGCACGCAGCGACGTTGTGAACGGATTCCACAAGATCACCGCGAGTGACTTGGATGAATGGCTCGCCCCTGAGTTGGCGCAACGCCCCTAATTTCTAAACGAGTGAGGCCTCGATGACGTTCGCGTCCTGTTCGGCAAAAACCGGATTGGAGAGATAGCGTTCGCCAGTATCGCAGCCGATGGTGACAATTGTTTTGCCCTTCGATTCAGGCCGCGCGGCTACTTGCAAAGCAGCCCAGATATTTGCACCGGCGGAGATTCCGACGAGCATGCCTTCTTCGCGCGCAGCGCGGCGAGCGGTCTCAATTGCATCTTCATTCGTCACGCGAAGAACTTCATCGTAGATCGAGGTGTCGAGCACCTGTGGCACAAAGCCGGCGCCCGTTCCCTGAATCTTATGCGGGCCGGGGGCACCGCCTGAGAGCACCGGTGATGCATCGGGCTCGACGGCAATGGCTCTGAAGCCTGGGCGGCGCTCTTTGAGCACCTCGGCCACACCCGTGATCGTGCCGCCCGTTCCGACAGCCGCAATAAAGATATCCACGTTGCCGTCGGTATCGCGCCAAATTTCTTCAGCAGTTGTGCGGCGATGAATCTCCGGATTCGCGGGATTTTCAAACTGTGAGGGCATGAAGAATTTTGCAGGATTGCTTTCGCGAATCGCGCTGGCTTTTGCGATCGCGCCTTTCATCCCGTCGGCGCCCGGTGTCAAAACGACTTGCGCTCCGTAGGCTTTGAGTAAGTTGCGGCGCTCGATTGTCATCGTATCCGGCATCGTTAGAATGCAACGGTACCCTTTGGCAGCTGCAACGAATGCTAGCGCGATGCCCGTATTGCCGCTGGTCGGCTCGATAATCACGGTATCCGGACGCAGCCGGCCTTCACGTTCGGCTGCCTCGATCATCGAGACGCCAATGCGGTCTTTGACGGAACCCGCCGGATTGAACGATTCCATCTTCACCAAGACGGTTGCATGCAACCCACGCGAGAGCCGCGGAATCTTCACCAGGGGCGTATTGCCGAACGTCTCGGCAATATTTTCATAGATGCGTGCCATGGGAGCCATAACAACCAGGCGGAGCCCAAAGGTTGCCCCACGAACACTAGTTCGCTCCCATGTTTAGTCTGGCAGAGAAGTCGCTCTATGTCCGTTCGATCGATCTTTGGATCGACTCGATGCGTCCGCGCGAACGGTGCTACGTGTCTCACGGCCATTCCGATCACGCACGCGAGCACACAACGGTCATCACATCGGTCAACAACGCAAAAGTGTGCCGCCTGCGTTTCGCACGCCGGGCCGAACGGCAGCGGCAAACCACCTTGCTTGATCTAACGCCCAAACGAGCGCCGTGTGCGTTCGATGAGCACGAGTTCAATGCGCCGTGGATGCTCGGCGATCATCGGCTCACGCTCTTCTCCGCGGGCCACGTCCTTGGCAGCTCGCAGCTGATGATCGAAGGCGAAGCCGGTTCTTTCGTTTATACGGGCGACTTCAAACTCGAGCCGTCGTACACAGCAGAGCCGCCGGAAGTTAAGAAGTGCGACGTGGTATTGATGGAGTGCACGTATGGGCGGCCGCAGTATCGTTTCCCGCCGCGCGCCGAGACCGCCGGTGAGATGGTCGAGTTCGCAAAGACCGCGCTCCAGGACGGAGCCGTTCCGGTCTTCTTTGCGTATTCGCTCGGAAAAGCACAAGAGGCAATCGCGATCCTAGGCAACGGCGGCATTCCGGTCGCCGCCCATGGTGCAATTTACTCAATGACGAAAGTGTACGAAGAAGCGGGCGTCGAGATGCCCTATTATGTGCGCTACGATGCGGAGGCATTTGATTGTTCGCACGCACTCGTGTGGCCGCCCTCGGGAAAGACCCTTCCAAAGGCACTCAAAGACAAGCCCACGCGCACGGCGATGTTGACCGGATGGTCCGTCGATAAGGGCATGATGTGGCGCTATGGAGCCGACCGCGGATTTCCGCTCTCCGACCACGCCGATTACCCATCACTCTTGCGGTACATCGAAATGGCACAGCCGAAAAAGGTCTTGCTCAATCACGGCTGGCGCGATTTCGTCTACCGCCTGCGCGCGCTCGGCGTCGATGCGGAGTATTTAGAGGAAAATACGCAACTTTCGCTGTTTTAATGCGGAGGGTTGCTCCCAGGATCAGTTTCGCTGCTGCGTTTCTCTCGCCGCAAGGCCGGGAAGCCAACGATATCGTAGGTGGCTGAGGCAATCCCTATCCCAGCGTTGTCAAATTCACGTAGAATTTCGCGCGACATCGCGTCTTTGAGGTCACGGACGTTGCGGTCGTGTGCAATAAAACGCAGCGCCAGCTCGAGCCAGTTATCCGTGATCCGATAAAACACCCTTGGCTTAAGATCTTCAATCGGAATGCCAAAGCGGCGAAGCATGATCTCTAC
>JACRUB010000206.1 GCA_014305015.1 Vulcanimicrobiota bacterium
GATGTACATCGTGTTTGCGTTGATCGCGATACCGGCCGCCTGAGAGTCACTCACCCTGGTAAAAACCTGCGCATGTTCGGGTTTCGTGTCCGCGTGCGGAACGATATAGATTTCCGAGCCGGCGGTTCCTACGAAAAGGTCGCCATTCGGCGCTACGGCCAATTCACGCGCGCCCGGCACGTCGGCAATTTTCGTAATCGTGAAGCCGGATGGAGCGTGCGGCAGTTCTTGCGCACTCAAAACACCGCTCGCTCCCATGCAAATGAAGAAGACGAGCAGAAATACCCCGAGGCGATTCATGACGCGCTCGCGGGGCTGCCCACGAGCGAAGCGAAACGCGAACGGAAATCGGCAGCGCTCAAATTTGTATGCGCGGCTAACCGCGAGAGCCGCGGTTCGGCGAAATCGGCAGCCTCGAGGCGAATCATATATTTTCTGGCAACCTCATACGATTCGGTCGTGACATCAACCATACGAATGCGCACGCGTCCGGTTTTCGGATCGAGGAGATCGTCTAGATTAACCGGCACCACACGGCCACCGGATAGCGCAATAAGAGCACCGCTCCCGCCCGAGAGCAGATAACGAACGGCTCCGTATCCGAGCGTCCGCGTGTACTCCACGTCAAATGGCCCGGGCTTCGCGCATCGCAACTCATAGCCGATGTCTTTTGTGACGACCGTGGTTTGCAGGCCGATTTCGGTTAAGCGCTTGCGAACGGCATCGCGCAACACCGACCCGATCGGAATATCGGCCAGGCGCACGTGCCCGTAGGCGTCGCGCGTCACTCCGTCAACCGCGGCTAATTTCTCAGCGGAGAGTCGCTCGGCGATGCCCTCAGCGATGATGGCAACGCCGTGATCGTGCCCATTTGCTCTGCGCTTGACGATTGATCCCGCGATCGTATTAACGACCGAATCCAAGTCGAGCTCATCTCCGCCGAATTCTTCAGGAATGATTGCAATTGTTGCGCCCGCAGCCTTGCACATTCCAAGCGCGAGCGCGCCTGATTTGCGGCCCATAGACACGACGAGGTACCAGCGCTCGGTTGTGCGCGCATCCTCCATTAAGCTCTCGATAATATTGGTGCCTACAGAGCGCGCGGTTTCGAAACCGAACGTCGGTGCATTATCCGGCAAAGGAAGATCGTTATCGATGGTTTTTGGAACGGTTGCAACCCCGATGCGCCCTTCGGTCAAGCCCGCAATTTTTGTGGCGCCGTAGGTCGTGTCGTCGCCGCCGATGCAAATAAGATAGCGCACCCCGAGCAACGTCAAAGAATGGATGCATTGCTGAAGCGTGCCTTCATCTTTGGCGGGATTCGTTCGTGAGGTTCGCAAGATCGATCCGCCGGTGAAGTGGATCCGGGACACGTCGTCAATTCCGAGATCGGTTACGTGGGACGTGTCACCTTGCGCGAGATGTTGGTAACCGTCATACACGCCGACAACCCGCAAACCGTTGTTAACGGCCTCGATGGTTGCCGACGCGATGACGCCGTTAATTCCGGGTGCCGGACCGCCTCCGACCAGGATGGCTAACGTATCACCATTCATCCCGGACGTAGTTTGCGTTCGCGGGGCTACCTGCCTCCGCCGTCGCGGTTCTGTTCCATGCCCTTGAGCTGCTGTTGCTGCGCCGGCGTTAACACCGCGTTAATTTGGCTGCGTAGCGTCTGCATCGCTTGCGGGTCTCGCGGGCTGCCTTGCGGATGCGCTTGGCGGAATTGAGCGATCAGGCTTTGGATTTGGGTCTGTTGCTGAGCGCTCAAGTTCAGGGCTGCGAAGCGCTGCATCATTCGGCCGCCATGCTCCGCGCCGCCGGGTGCTTCGCCAGCTTCAGCGCCGTTCGGTTTCTCGCCGGCGCCTTCGCCCGCTTCGTTGCCGCGTGCGGCTTTCTTGTTTGCTTTGAGTTGCGCTTGCTGTGCAGGCGTGAGGATGCCCAATACCTGATCGTGCAACGCCTTGGCTGCTTGCGGATCGCGCGGGCTTCCTTTGGGATGCGCCTGATGGAATTGAGCGACCAGCGCCTTAATTCGCGATTGCTGATCGGCGCTGAGATTCAGGCCCTGCAAAGCACGCATGAACCCGCCATGATGGCGTGCCCCGTGTTGTGCGCCGGCGGGCGGGGCCTGAGGCGCATTGACCTGCGCAAATGAAGCGCCGGGCAACGCAAGTGCGGCAATCAAGCCGGCCGGTATAAGGAAGGTACGAATGGATTTCACTTCTAGGACTCCTCGATAAAAACGCAATAAAAGAAAAGCGGTTCTCTGATGCAAGATTAACGGAAATAACTGGGAGATAGTTGTGAGCAAGATTAGAAACAGAAGTGAAAATGGTTAAAGATTTGCAGATCTACACGGAATACGTCACGGTCAACACAACCAAGCGCTACGGAATTCTGGACATAACTGATAAGGTAGAGACGGTCAGGTAAGAGGCTCGCTTGTCCGACGGCATCATTTGGTCAGCACGATGCACAATACGTCGAGCATCTTCGCCAATGACCATGAGTCGGGTCTCTGGCAAGATATTCAAACGTGGCTCGAAGAGTTAGCGCCCGCCAAGCCCGGCTACAAGCATCACCTCACCGGTGAAGACAATGCCGACGCGCATCTCAAACGTATGC
>JACRUB010000015.1:0-5940 GCA_014305015.1 Vulcanimicrobiota bacterium
GTTCACCGAAATGTAGTCTGCGGGCACTTCCGTAAGACGAATCGGCTTTTTCTCGATAACGACTTGTCCGACCAAACCTTCGCCCATACGAACGGTCTTCTGCGCGGTCTTGCGTTTGCTGATTGCATAGCTTGCAACCAGACGCAACACCGGCTCATCGTCGATCGGCTCGTTGAGGTAGAACGCACCGGTTTGTGCGTTGATGAGCGGAGCCAGCTCCGACATAATCAGACGGCTCACCGTCTTGATGTCGCGCTGTCCTTGCAACATGGCGGTAAAGCGTGCAAGGTTGGTCTTAAGCCAATCTTGCTCGGTATTCTTACGCGTCGTGTCGCGCAGGTTTTGAATCATTTCGTTGACGTTTTGCGTCAGCTCGCCGACTTCGCCGCGGGCTTCAACCTCAACCGTACGGGAGAGATCGCCCTTGGTAACTGCGGTGGCAACTTCGCCAATTGCGCGAATCTGCGAGGTGAGCTGGGCCGCCAGTTGGTTCACGGAGTCCGTCAGGTCGCGCCATAGACCGGCTGCGCCCGGCACTTCAGCTTGTCCGCCAAGCTTGCCCTCGAAGCCGACTTCGCGGGCAACCGTCGTCACCTGATCGGCGAACGTTGCGAGCGTATCGATCATGAAGTTGATCGTGTCGGCCAGCGATGCGATCTCGCCCTTTGCTTGTAGAGTGAGTTTACGCTTTAAGTCACCGTTCGCAACGCCGGTAACCACTTGTGCGATACCACGCACTTGCTCGGTGAGGTTGGAGGCCATGAAGTTGACGTTATCGGTGAGGTCTTTCCACGTACCGGAAACGCCTTGCACGTGCGCTTGGCCGCCGAGGATACCCTCGGAGCCGACTTCGCGTGCAACACGCGTAACCTCTGATGCAAATGCGTTGAGCTGATCGACCATCGTGTTGATGGTGTCTTTGAGCTCGAGAATTTCGCCGCGAACGTCGACGGTGATCTTCTTCGAAAGATCTCCATTTGCAACCGCAGTCGTAACCTTTGCGATGTTCCGCACTTGCGATGTGAGGTTGGAGGCCATGAAGTTCACGGAATCCGTGAGGTCTTTCCAGGTTCCTGAGACACCGCGCACTTGCGCTTGTCCGCCGAGACGCCCTTCGGAGCCGACTTCGCGCGCGACGCGCGTGACTTCGGATGCGAATGCGTTGAGCTGGTCGACCATGACGTTGATCGTGTTCTTGAGTTCGAGAATCTCACCACGAACGTCGACGGTGATCTTCTTGGAAAGGTCGCCGTTTGCAACGGCGGTCGTGACTTCGGCAATGTTACGAACCTGGTTCGTAAGATTACCGGCCATCAGGTTGACGGAGTCGGTGAGATCTTTCCAGGTACCGCCGACACCTTGCACCTGCGCTTGACCGCCAAGCTTGCCTTCGGAGCCGACCTCGCGCGCAACGCGCGTTACTTCGCCCGCGAAGGAGTTGAGCTGGTCGACCATCGTGTTGATCGTGTCTTTGAGTTCGAGAATCTCGCCGCGCACGTCGACCGTGATCTTCTTCGAAAGATCGCCCTTTGCAACGGCCGTCGTAACGTCTGCAATGTTACGCACTTGGCTTGTAAGATTAGAAGCCATGACGTTCACCGAGTCCGTGAGATCTTTCCACGTACCCGAAACGCCCTTGACCTGCGCTTGCCCGCCAAGTTTGCCTTCGGAACCGACTTCTCGCGCAACGCGCGTGACTTCGCCGGCGAACGAGTTGAGTTGGTCGACCATGGTGTTGATCGTACTCTTGAGTTCCGCGATTTCACCGCGGACGTCTACGATGATCTTCTTGGAGAGATCGCCGTTTGCAACGGCGGTGGTGACTTCTGCGATGTTACGAACCTGGCTGGTAAGGTTAGCTGCCATCGAGTTGACGGAGTCGGTGAGATCTTTCCAGGTACCGCTCACCCCTTTGACCTGCGCTTGTCCGCCGAGTTTGCCCTCGGAACCGACTTCGCGCGCCACGCGCGTCACTTCGCCGGCGAAGGAGTTGAGCTGATCGACCATCGTGTTGATCGTGCTCTTGAGTTCCGCGATTTCACCGCGTACTTGGACGGTGATCTTTTTGGAAAGGTCGCCGTTTGCGACGGCGGTCGTGACCTCAGCGATGTTACGCACTTGAGAGGTGAGGTTCGAGGCCATGAAGTTCACGGAGTCCGTGAGATCTTTCCACGTACCGGCGACGCCTTGCACCTGTGCTTGGCCACCGAGGATGCCCTCGGAGCCGACTTCGCGCGCCACGCGCGTCACTTCGCCGGCAAATGAGTTGAGCTGATCGACCATGACGTTGATCGTGCTCTTGAGTTCCGCAATTTCACCACGAACGTCGACCGTAATCTTCTTGGAAAGATCGCCCTTTGCAACGGCGGTCGTGACTTCTGCGATGTTACGCACTTGGCTTGTAAGATTCGAGGCCATGACGTTGACGGAGTCGGTGAGATCTTTCCACGTTCCGGAAACACCCTGCACGTCGGCTTGTCCGCCGAGACGGCCTTCGGAACCGACTTCGCGTGCGACGCGCGTCACTTCCGATGCAAAACCGTTAAGCTGATCCACCATCGTGTTGATCGTGTCTTTGAGTTCGAGAATTTCGCCCTTGACGTCGACGGTGATCTTCTTGGAAAGGTCGCCCTTTGCAACGGCCGTCGTGACTTCTGCAATGTTCCGCACTTGGCTCGTGAGATTACCGGCCATTAAGTTCACCGAGTCGGTGAGATCTTTCCAGGTCCCCGCGACGCCTTTGACCTCAGCTTGTCCGCCAAGGCGGCCTTCGGAACCGACTTCGCGCGCAACGCGCGTGACCTCCGAAGCGAAACCGTTGAGCTGATCGACCATCGTGTTGATCGTGACTTTGAGTTCGAGAATCTCCCCGCGGACGTCGACCGTGATCTTCTTTGAGAGATCGCCGTTTGCAACGGCGGTCGTGACGTCTGCAATGTTGCGGACTTGGCTCGTAAGATTCGAGGCCATGAAGTTCACCGAGTCGGTGAGATCTTTCCACGTGCCGCTAACGCCTTGCACCTGCGCTTGGCCGCCGAGTTTTCCTTCGGAACCGACTTCGCGCGCAACGCGCGTGACTTCGGCTGCGAAACCGTTGAGTTGGTCGACCATGGTGTTGATCGTACCTTTGAGCTCGACGATTTCGCCGCGCGCTTCGACCGTGATCTTCTTCGAAAGATCGCCGTTTGCAACGGCGGTGGTGACTTCGGCGATGTTACGAACTTGGTTCGTCAAGTTTCCGGCCATCGTGTTGACCGAGTCGGTCAAATCTTTCCACGTACCGGCCACGCCTTTGACGGATGCTTGTCCACCGAGCTTGCCTTCGGATCCCACTTCGCGCGCAACGCGCGTGACTTCCGAGGCGAATGCGTTGAGCTGGTCGACCATCGTGTTGATGATTTTTGAAGACCGCAAGAACTCGCCCTTAAGCGGCCGCCCGTCGATCTCGAGTGCCATTCGCTGCGAAAGATCGCCCTTTGCAACGGCGCCGAGCACGCGCCCCGTTTCACCGATCGGCTGCGTGAGATCGCCAATGAGCGCGTTGACGGAGTCAATGTAGCCAAGCCAGTCGCCGGCAGCATTTCCGAGTGCGGCCCGCTGCGAGATGCGGCCGTCGCGGCCGACCACGATACTGACGCGTTCGAGCTCCGCCGCTAGGCGCGCGTTGAGCTCGATGCAGTCGTTGAACGCCTCGACGATGTCTCCCGCGAGGCCTTCGTTCGTCTCCGGGAGCCTAGTCGAAAAATCGCCCTTTTTAAAAGAGCGAAGTGCGCTGAGCAACTGTCGTAGGTCGAGCGCGTCTGCGCCGGCAGTTGGCTTGCCGCTACCCGTCTTTCCGTTACCCGGTGTCTTCTTAAGAGTGGCAGTCGCCATGCGGAACTCCCGAATTGGTATGAGTGACCCGTCCACGTTCGGAAGTGGCGGGCATCACCTCTCTTCTGCCCGGGTAAAAGTTCGTTAAAACCAAGCGAGCGGAAAAAAGGTTTGGGAATATGCTCCCCGGGATAAACGTTTGCAGGTGCAGATCCGGTTCATATGTTGGATGTAGATACTGGCCGCCTCGAGCGCACGGTTGACCTGATTTCCGAGGCAAACCAGATTCTCTCGTCCTCGTTCGACGTTAGCAAGACGCTGCCGGTACTCGCTAAGCTCTGCGTGCCGGCTTTAGCTGACTATTGCATCATCCGGACCACCCCGTTTGACGGCGCAACCGTGCCTACGGTCTACGCAGCATCTGAAAGTGTCGAAATCGACGAAGCCGGTCCGGACGCCGAACTCGATGACGAGTTGCTCCGGCGTTTGACGCACTGCGGGCTGCACAGCATCGTGGTCGCGCCCATGGAAGTGATGAACCAGCCTTTCGGGTCGATGACCTTCGCATCGTGCAGTCCCGACGCGTTTGATACCGTCAACAAAAAGCTTTTCAGCTGGTTCGCGCTGCGTGTCGCGACCGCGCTGCACACCGTCACCGCCTTTACCCGGGAGCACCGGGTCGCGGACCGTCTGCAGCGGGCGCTTCTGCCGGAGTCATTCCCAAAGGTCCACGGGCTCTCGTTCGGCGGCGCCTACCGCCCCGCAAGTGCGGAGGCCGAAGTCGGAGGGGATTGGTACGACGCCTTCGCGTTGCCGGACGGACGCATCGCGATCTCCATCGGCGACGTCGCCGGTCACGGCCTCGAAGCCGCGGTCATTATGGGCGAGGTACGGCAAGCGCTTCGTGCGGCGGCGATCGTCTCGGACAAGCCCTCCGCGGTTCTTGAAGCCGTCAATGGCGTCATCAACCTGCGCGAGAATATCAGCATGGTCACCGCGATCTTCGCGTTCTACGATCCGCAAGGGTGCATCGTACGCTATGCGGTTGCTGGACATCCACCACCGATCATCGCGACCCCGGACGGCTTCGCGCAAGTCTTACCCGGCGGCGGATTACCGCTCGGAGCATCGGATGCGGTTCGCTCTCGGGACTGGACCTTTACGCTGCCACCCGGTGCGCAGCTCGTTCTCTACACCGACGGACTCATCGAATACGAACGCGACATCAATGCCGGACAAGAGCTCTTACTCGAGGCAGTAAGCACCGAGCTGTGTGCGGGCAAGAACGAAGACCCGGCGTCTGCGATTCAAGACCGCATCTTCGCAGAAACGCAGAACAAAGACGATGCCGCAACCTTAACGCTTACCCGCAGCTTGCAGGCGGGCGCAGAAGCATCGCTCGTCTTCTCCGCAATTCCAATTGTGGCGGCACTCGTGCGATCAACGCTACGCCAAATCTCGCCCGAGCTTGGACTCACTTCAGATGAAGAGTTCTCGATGCTGGTCGCGGCCGGCGAGGCAATTGCAAATGCCGTCGAACATGCGTACGGCGATCGCGAACCGGGACTCGTAGAAATCAAAATGCACCGCGACGGGGAAAGATTCACGGTGCAAGTTGATGATTACGGACGCTGGCGTCCGTTTCAGAAGCGCGAGGAGCGGGGGCGCGGTATTCCGCTCATGCACGCGCTCGTTGACGGCGTGCAAATCAAATCGACGCAGACCAGTACCAGTATTACGCTATCACTCGATCTGAAGCGCGACGCTGAGGCATCGGCCTAACCGGAACCGGCCCTAGCACCGCGATTGCGGTTTCGCTAACCGCCGCAAGAAATGCATCTCTGAGCGACTGCTCGTTGTGCAAGCAACTGCCGTCTTTGAAGAGCGGCACGCACGCTGTTTTGGTCACACACCCATCTGTGCCGCGAATTTCAAAGTGGGACCCGTAGCGGGTAAAGCGGCGATCCGCCTGTTCGTTTTCAATCGTCCCGTTCCACTGGAGCTTGCGCGCGAGCGCATCGCCCCGGATCGTGTTCAAGAATTCTTTGAGGGCATTCGCCTCGCATTGCGCAATCCACATGAGCATTTTTTACCCCGCGGTTCGCGAGTAAAACCTCAAATGGCCTT
>JACRUB010000015.1:6040-12829 GCA_014305015.1 Vulcanimicrobiota bacterium
GCGATGCCCCCAAGGTAGCGATTTGCGCGTTCGATATCGCGAAGATTCTTCTCGAGTTCGTGGATCGACTCGACCGGATCGTCCATCAGTTCCCGGCCGGTCGAACGCTTCACACTTTGTTTTTGAAATAGTCCGCGTTAATGGCCGTGAAGTTTTGCCATTTTTCCGGAACGTCGGAATCGGCAAATATTGCTTCGACCGGGCAGGCAGAAACGCACGCGCCGCAGTCGATGCAGACTTCGGGATCGATATAGAGCATCTCATCGCTCTCCGTGCCGTGAATGCAGTCGACCGGACAAACGTCAACGCACGATTTATCCTTCGTTCCTATGCAAGGCTCGGTTATGATGTAAGTCATGAGGCCATTGTATTTGGGGCGGCCTGCGGGTGTCTCCTGGTTAGGTCATAACAAGGCGCCCGCAGGGGTTCTGCGGGCGCCTTGTTATGAACCCGAGGTAGATCTAGACGCGCCGTTTCGTGACCGCGCGGATGATGAATAAAAGAACGACGGCTCCGATGATCGCGGCAATGGCACTCGGGATGTTGAATCCGGTCACGCCGACGTGCCCGAAAAGTCCGTAGAGCCAGCCGCCGATCAGGGCGCCGATAATACCTATAATGATGTCGCCCAGGATACCGCCGGGGCCCTCACCAGGAACAATGTACTTCGCGATTGCGCCAACGATGAGACCGAAGACGATCCATGCAAGAATTCCCATATGGTGCGTTTCCTCCAAACTTCGCCCGACCAAGTGGCCGGACAGTAGCGACACCCATTTGCCCGAAGGCGCAGGAGACTAAACCAAGCTGGCACTTTTTGGTACCTCTGGAGCGTTAGGCAAGCATGAAGACTCTCGGATTTCTCCTCCTCGCGGTGGCCCTCTTGGGCGCTTCCGCCCCCGCTTCCAAGGACATCACGATCACGGTCAACGGCGAGGGCACGATCAGCCGCGCCCCTGATACCGCCCAAATCACGATGGCCATCACGACCAGCAACGAGGTCGCGCAAACCGCGACAACCGAAAACAACAGCCGCTTTAATGACCTTCGCAACCGGCTCCACGCAATCGGCATTGCCGACGATGCGATTCGCACGCTTTCCTATAATGTGAATAGCTACATGCCCCAGCCGGTGCCGATGGGCGTCAATCAGTCGATGCGGCCGGTTCCCTACCAAACTCCCAAACCGGGGTTCACCGTAAACCGCCAGGTTCAAATCACGCTTAAGAATCTTGATCTGGTAGGCAAAGTCGTCGATCAAGCCGTTGCTGCCAACATTAGCGACGTGTACAACGTGGGATATTCGGTTTCGAATTATCGCGCGCTCTACACCCAGGCACTTCGAGATGCCGTACTCGACGCGCAAGGGCAGGCAAAGGCCATGGCGTCTGCGGCTAACATGCGCATCGTGCGGGTGACCTCGATGCAGAGCGGCGGGTACTATCCGCGTCCCATGATGATGAAAGCCATGGGACCTCAAGCGGCACCGGCCCCAATCGCTACCGAGATCCAGCCTCCCGGGCCGCTCGATATCCACGCGAATGTCACGATTAGCTACCTAATCGCACCCTAGCCGAAACTAGCCCCGCCCGGCGGGGTATGTGGGAAGTGATGAATACAACCTGCGAGCAATGCCGGCGGGCTCCGGCTACGATCGGCAAATTTTGCGCCTCGTGCGCCCAGCGTCGAACAACCGCTCCCGGGCTTCCCGCTCTTGGCGCGGCGCTTGGAGCCGCGGCCTTACTCGCGGGCGGCGCGCTGCTCGTCGAACGCATGACGCGCGAAGGGCGCGACGGAACGCCGGCGGCGAACCCGATCGACGATTTCACGAAACGCTTCCGGGGCGGCACGCCGACGCTCTCGCAGTATTCGCGCGATCTCACCGACCTTGCGCGTAGCGGCAAACTCGATCCGGTCATCGGACGCGATGATGAAGTGGAACGCGTCATCTCCATTCTCGCGCGTCGCAGCAAAAACAATCCCGTGCTCGTTGGCGAGCCCGGTGTTGGTAAAACCGCCATCGTTGAAGGTCTCGCGCAACGGATTATCGCCGGCAACGTTCCCGAGAGTTTGAAAAACAAGCGCGTCCTCGCACTTTCAATCGGCCCCCTCGTTGCCGGTACAAAATATCGCGGCGAATTCGAAAGCCGCGTCAAGCGTATCCTGGATGAAGTGCGCAAAGCCTCACGCGATATCGTGCTCTTTATCGACGAGCTGCACACGCTCGTTGGCGCGGGCGCGGCCGAAGGCGCGCTCGACATGAGCTCGATGATCAAACCCGAGCTCGCACGCGGCGATCTTCAATGCATCGGCGCCACGACCTTCGATGAATACCGCAAGTATATCGAGTCCGATGCCGCGCTCGAACGCCGCTTCCAGCCGGTGATGGTTGAGGAACCGACGATCGAACAGACGATCCTGATTCTACGCGGACTTCGCGGCGGCTATAGCAAGCACCACAACGTCACGATTACCGACGAGGCTTTAGAAGCCGCGGCGAGCCTCTCCGCGCGCTATATCGCGGACCGTTTCTTGCCGGACAAAGCCATCGATTTAATGGACGAAGCTTCCGCGAATACGGCATTGCTCAATAAAGGCGCGGTCCTCTCACCCGTAGTCGATGCGAAAAGCGTCGCCGCGGTCGTGACCAAATGGACCGGTATTCCGCAAGCGACGCTAACGGAATCGCAAACCAATAATCTGCTTAACATGGAGGCCGCGCTCTCCAAGCGCGTTATCGGGCAAGAAGCCGCGATCGCCTCGGTTTGCGAAGCGATCCGGCGCGCGCGTGCCGGCTTGCACGATCCGCGTAAACCGCTCGGAAGTTTTCTGTTCATGGGTCCGAGCGGCGTCGGCAAAACCGAACTCGCGAAGGCACTAGCCGAAACGATGTTCGGGACGGAAGACGCGCTCGTGCGCATCGACCTTTCCGAATTCACAGAATCGCATACCGTTTCGCGTCTGCTCGGCGCACCGCCGGGATATCTGGGGCACGACGAGCCGGGACAGCTCACGGAACCCGTGCGCCGTCGGCCGTATTGCGTCATTCTTTTCGACGAACTCGAAAAGGCGCACCCGGACGTCGCGGCGATTCTGCTTCAGATTCTTGACGACGGTCGAGTAACAGATGCCAAAGGACGCACAGTTGACTTCCGTCACGCGTTGATCATCATGACGACGAACGCCGAATCGGATCAATTGCCCGATCTCTTCCGCGCGGAATTCTTGAACCGCATCGACGACATTGTAGCATTCAAGGATTTAAAGCTCGAGCAGATCGAGCAGATCGTGGAAATCCATGTCGGCTCGCTTGGCGAACGCCTGGGTGCGCGCAACGTCAGCCTCACGTTGAGCGACGATGCTAAGCGCTATCTTGCGAAGGAAAGTATGAACGCGGGCAGCGGCGCGCGGTATGTGCAGCGCACGGTTTCAAAGCTGGTGAGCACGCCGCTCTCAACCGCGATTCTGCGGGGCGATGTTCAATCCGGTGGCGCTGCCACGGTGACGATGGAAGCGCGCAACTTGGTGGTTAAAGCGGCCTAGGGTTGTATCCGAACAGTCGAACACCCGTCTGTGTTCGAGGACGATGGGAGCTATGCGGCCCGTATCTTACGACCGTGCCGGCCTTGTAGCGTGTCTCACCTTCGATCAGTTCTCCGCTAACAACGTACACCAGCTCACCCATTTCGTCGTGCTGATCCGTAAACGGCCACTCGCTTCCTGGCGCCATATCGATAACCCATGCTCGCACCGGACCTTCGACTGAAACGTCTCGTCGAACACATCCGGGCCCAACGAAAACGGGATCAATCGTCTCAACGTCTACAGGGTTCATCCAAGACCTCGGGTCAACGTCAACGTTTCTCCCTGTTTTAAGACCGCAACTCGCGAGGTGCTTGCAGTCATCAACGATGTAAATTCTTCCAGTGGCTTATCGACCTCAATGTACGTCGGAGGATCCGGCTCGCCATAGTGAATCGGCACAACCACTTTGGGATTGAAAAGTTCGACTGCGGAGCGGGCTTGCTGCGGCGACATTGACATCGGCTGCCCAACTTTGCGATATCGTGCTACGACTTGCTGGAAGCCGTTTATTGGAACGAACATCACATCGAAGGGCCCGTATGCTCTAGCGATATCCCAAAACCCGCCATGCCATTGTGTATCACCAAGGTGGAGTGCCCTGAGGCCAGCAGCTTCTATCACCCACGAAACCTGTGGTGCACCTAGCCCGTCAATCGCAGGGACCGGGATGACGCAAAACGTTGCTGCCCCGCGAGGCAACATCGCGGGTTGGTACATTGCGACGCGTTGAACGTGGAGGGTGCGAGTGTCGGCCCACTTCGCCACGCTTTCTTCGATTACGAGAAATCCGCGATCCCCAATCGCCGTTGCAATGTTCTGAGCATCAAAGTGGTCACCGTGGTGGTGGCTAACGATCGCAAACCGGTCTTTCGCCTCAGCGCTTAAAGGCGGATCACCGGGATTTTCAATCACCGGATCGATGAAGAGCTGCGCATCGCCGACAACGAGCGAAATGCCGGCCCAATGAAGTCTTCGGATATGCAGCGCTGTCTTTGGGGAGCGCTCCGCGGCTGCATGGGCGGGCAAGGTCAGGGCGATCGAGGCCGCGCCGGCAGCCATGAACTCCACGCGTTTTAAGGACACTGAACCGTCTTTCTCACACTCTAAGGTCATTTAGAGCGTAAAGGAGAATAGACACCTTGTCAAGTAGTTGTTGGCAACATGATTGCAATCGATTTCCTGAATACGCGCCGCGGAGGCAAGTTGGGAGAAGCCGACGCCACAGAGAGGCTAACTTCGTTTGAAGCGGTGGCTTCTTGGGCTGCGGTGGCCGGGCTCTTGAGCAAGGGAGATGCTAGTGTCTCCGGCGCGACGCAACCCCATTACGAGCTCGCACTCGACCTTCGAGCGGATTTTCAGAATGTTCTGCTCTCGAGAACGCCCGCCGCGCGCCGTAAACTGCTTAAAACATTAAACCTCGCGCTCTCATCGAAAGGTGCGTTCATCGCAGCCTTAGAATCGCGCGGCGAGTTTCGATTCGGAGTCCAATTCCGCGAGCCGAATCCCTCAAATGTAAGCTTCGCGATCGCAAATGCAATACTGGAATGCCTTCGAGACACGCCGCTGGACTCCATAAAGCAATGCGAGGCCGCGGATTGTATCTGGTTCTTTGTCGATACAACGAAGAACCGTTCGCGACGTTGGTGTGTCGGGCAAGGATGCGGTGCGCGAAGCCGCTCGAGGAAGCATTATCACCTAAGCAAAGTTCGGTAACGTGCGCGTCGAAGCGTCAACAATGAAGCGTTCTCTCACAATCGTGCTCCTTGCCGCATTTACGGCGACTGCAGCTGCGGCACCCGTTACCATCCAGCCCTATCTCGACATCCGCGGTCAAAGCGTTCCGGCATATGCGCCTAACGGAGCCATCGCTTTCTTCACCTCGGTGACCGGCGTCGCGCAAGTCTGGAAAACCGACCGCACGAACGCCTACCCCATTCAATTGACGTACGGCACCCAGCGCGCGCAGTTCGCGACGTTTTTGCCCGACGGACGGCTGCTCTACGGCTCCGATCACAACAGCGATGAGAACACTCAATTCTACATTGCGAACGGCGACGGCTCAAACGTCGCCCGCCTCTTGCCCAAAGACGGCGATGATGTGCGCCATGAGTTCTCTTCGATCTCAGCCGACGGGCATTTCATTTCGTTCACGTCCAACGCGGCAGATCGCGGCGTGTTCAACCCGTACGTGCTGAACCTAAAAACAGGCGCCGTCACCGCGCTTGCGCCGGGGCCGCTTGAAGTATACGCGGGTGCATTTTCACACGACGGTAAGAGAGTGCTCGTCGCTGCGCGCAGTAGCAATTTTGATTCCAACCTTTCCGTCGTGGACATACAAACGCGCGCAACCGTTGCTTTCACCAGACACACAGGCAATGCACTTTTTGAATGCGCCGGGTTCTTGCCCGACAACCGCACGGCGGTCTGCGCAACCGACAAGGGCCGCGAATTTGTGACGCGCGCCTTGATTGACACGCAGACCGGGGCCATCCATTTCCTGGAACCGGATCGCAACGACGTTGGCGATCTGACGCTTTCAGACGATGGCAAATTTGCCGCGTATGTGCGGAATGTCGACGGAAACGGAAGTCTCATCGTATCCGATGCAGCCAGCGGTAGGACGCTGAGGGTGCCTCAGCTTCCCGAACGCGCAGGCGTTCCCTCAGACCTGGCTTTCGATAAGGCGGCTAAACATTTGGCGTACATGTTCTCCGGCGGACAGCACCCGGCCGAAATTCTCGAATCAGAGGTGCGCAGCGGCAAGACCGTCGAACGCACGCGCGCATCACTCGCGGGCCTCTCTCGTGGTTCGTTCGTGGAACCGAAGCTCATCACGTGGAAGTCGTTCAATGGACGGTCGATCTCCGGCTGGCTTTACAAACCCGCAAATGCCGGCAACACCTACCCTGTCGTGCTGGATATTCACGGCGGTCCTGAAGCTCAAACGCGCCCGACCTTTTCTCCAATCGACCAATACTTTGCAGCGCACGGCTACGCCGTTCTCGCACCGAACGTGCGCGGCAGCACGGGATACGGCCGCACATTTTTGCATTTGGCGGACGTTCGCAAGCGCGAGGATAGCGTAAAAGACATTCACGCAGCCTACCAATACCTGACCGCACACGGCGCGGATCCAAAACGCGTCGCCGTTTACGGCGGATCATACGGCGGCTACATGGTGCTCGCAAGTTTGACACTCTACCC
>JACRUB010000082.1 GCA_014305015.1 Vulcanimicrobiota bacterium
ATGCACATGGTCGCGAACGCTATCAGCGCGGTCCCGCTCAGAATTCCAACCAGAAGCGTATCCCCGCTTCCATTCCAAGCCGCCGGTCCTCTTGCGGCGGTGCGCACGAAGATCGCCAGGGCGAGCAGCGAGGCCAGGAACGCCATTGCGGTTCCCCAATGGAGCACGACGGAGATCGGACTATTGGACAGATGCACCGTTGCCGCGCCGAGTAGAATTTGAACGGCGAAGAGCCCGCCGATTACTCCGATGGTCGGCGCAATCAGCGGGATGCGACTACGAAGCGGCCAGGCGGCAATCACGACCGCTATGATGAGCGGCGTTTCGATGAGCACGAGCAATCGGTGCGACCACTCCCAAATCGTTCCGTTCGCAAGCGATGGGATGAGCGCTCCGTGGCAAAGCGGCCAGTCCGGGCATGTCATGCCGGCACCGGTGATACGAACCCAACTACCGAGGACCGCCACCCCATAGGCAACGACAGCAGCGGTAAGCGCCAGGCGCCATAAGATCTTCACTAAGGTTCAAGTCTAGCCTAGGCCCCTGGGGAGGGCAACGACTAAACTACGCCAGGTACACCGGCTCTGGCTCAGCAGCCCGAGACGGCGCCTTCGGCGTGGTCGGCCGCCAGGGCCTCATCGTTGGTGATATCCGGGACCCGCTGCATGAAGTCGCCGGCAGCAAATTGAGCGAGCTCGGTGTCGGTGTGGGTGGGGTTGAAGACTGAGCCGCCTTTGCCCGGCTGCGAGCCGGGATCGTAGCGAAGATCCGTCTTTTTAGAATTCGTCAGAGCGGCCGATCCTTGAGGCGAATTCGACACCTGCGAATCGTCGGCAGTCATTCCGCTATTCGTCAAATCATCCCGGCTCAGCCGCATCTCGTGATAGTCATAGGTTGCAAGCAAGCCGTTGAGATCTTGCGCGATTTTTTTCTGTCGGTAGAGCGCGCCTCCGAGCTCGTCCGCAAAATCTTTTAATTCCTTTTTTTGCACCGGATCCGTTGATTTCGCTGCAATTTCGCGTAGCTTTTTAACTTCAGCGATGCCGGAAACGGCGCGGCCATGCAGATCTTTTGCGAGGTCACCCATGGCTTGAAGATTGTTGCGGCGGGTTACGGGGTTGCCGTCGAGTTTGACGTTCTGGAGTTTTGCGATCGTATCGCCGACCACCGCATCGTTGCGCAACGCCGAAGAGATGGCCGTATTGGCATGAAGCACGAGTTCCGCACAAGCAGCCGTAGCTTTCACGTGCCCAATTTCCTTGAGCGGCGCGGGGCTGGGCGCGGCGGCGACGGTCGCGGCGTTGACGGCGGCAGCAAGTAAAAGATAGGAAAGAGATAGCATGAGGACCTCAAATCAAAGCCGGGCCGATTCTCTCGGATTGCCTACTTCTGAAATGACCGGCAAGAGAACTCTGTGACGACCACTTCTCATTCAAATTTTATCACGAATGGCGCTTACTGCGGGGGTGGGGCGGGGCCTCGCGCGAACTGCAGGCCATCGTGAGACCTATCATGGCGCTCGTTTTGCTGCTGACGCTCGCGGGTTGCCGTGAAGTGCGGGTTAAGACCTATGCGCAGGGCACGACGACGGTTCCCGGGGGCAATGCGATCATGGTCTTCCGCGACAGAAGCTCGCTCGAAGGGCTAGGCATCAAGGCGCCCGTTCGCTTTAACCACGAATTTGGTGTGGTTTTGCTCATGGGGCCGCATAGTCAGATCGGCTACCGGCAAGTAATCGAGTCGATCCGTGCAAACGCCAATCGCGTTCGGATCGTAGCGTTTGAGGCTACCCCGGTTGCCGGCGGCGAGCCTTCGCGTGAATATCGCACCTACACGATGTGGGTCGTTCCGAATTCGGTGTACCGGCGCGGCTCGCAGATTGAAGTCGTGACTCCCTCCGGCGACCCGATAACCTCCACAGAGCTTCACTAATTGCCGCGTCCGCACAGTGCGCTCGACGCTGCAGTTGTAGCGAATAATTTTTTGGCGTGGAGCGCGTATGCCGGCGTTCCGGTGCGCGCCGTTATTAAATGCAATGGTTACAATTGGGGCTACAAGCAGCTCATCGACATTCTCGATCCGCTGTGCAAAGAATATTGCGTGGCGGATATCGACGAACTTGTGGCCGCGCGCGCCTTTACGAAACATCCGATCGTCGTCCTTGGCGCCACTGCGGCCGGGCGCATTGCTGAAGCGCTGGACGCGGATGGAATCCCGACGATCAATACGCGCGAAGAACTTGCCGCGGCCCTCGCGTGGTTCGAGCGCAGCGGGCGCCGGCCACGGATTCGAGCTGGTCTGCAACCTGCTATCGGCTGGACCGGCATGGGGCTCGCGCAAATTGAGGAACTCGCGCCCGATCTTGGCGCAAGCGGGTTCGAGGTCGAGGTATGGACGCACATTACCGATCGGGAGGAAACGGGCCGCTTGCGCGATCGTCTGAGGCAAGCCTTGCATACATTGCGTTCCCACGGCGCGAAAGTCGCCGCGACCGACGTTGCGAGCACGTATCCATTGGCAGCGGGCGGCGCTATGGGCGACACTGTGCGGGTCGGTATCGGACTCTTTGGCTCAACC
>JACRUB010000134.1 GCA_014305015.1 Vulcanimicrobiota bacterium
CGCATCTCCGGCGTTGCCGACCATTTGGCGAACGACGATCTGCATGCGCTTGCGCTGGTCCGCGAGATCGTTGCAAATTTGCATTTAGAACTTCCACAACAGTGGGACGCGAGCGAGCCTGAAGAGCCCGCCTACGATCCGGCGGAAATCTACGGCATAATCCCCGCGGATTCGCGCATTGGCTACGACGTGCGTGAAATCATCGCGCGGCTTGTGGACGGATCCGAGTTTCATGAATTCAAAGCTCGCTACGGCACGACGCTCGTGACCGGCTTTGCGCGCATCGAAGGGCATCCCATCGGGATTATCGCCAACAACGGTATTCTCTTTAGCGAGAGCGCCCTCAAAGGCGCGCACTTTATCGAACTCTGCACGCAGCGCGGAACGCCGCTGCTTTTCTTGCAGAACATCACCGGTTTTATGGTCGGCAAAAAGTACGAGAATGGCGGCATTGCCAAAGACGGCGCAAAACTCGTGACGGCTGTTGCCTGCGCGGAAGTGCCGAAGTTTACCGTTGTAATTGGAGGAAGTTTCGGCGCAGGCAACTACGGTATGTGCGGGCGCGCCTATTCGCCGCGCCAACTCTGGATGTGGCCCAATGCGCGCATCTCCGTTATGGGCGGCCCCCAAGCCGCAAGCGTGCTCTCAACGGTCAAAGGCAACATGAACGCGCAAGAAAAGGCGGCCTTTGAGAAACCGATTCTCGATAAGTATGAAAGCGAAGGCAGTCCGTACTATTCAACGGCCCGCATGTGGGACGACGGAATCATCGATCCGCTCGATACCCGCCGTGTAATCGCGCTCGGATTGCAAGCCGCCGCCCACGCACCGCAACCGCCGACACGTTTCGGCGTTTTCCGAATGTAATGGATGACATTTTAGATACGGTGGGCAAAGCGCTCACCCAACAGCGCGTCGAACGGGGTTTTTCGCTTGAAGAGGCCGAGGATCGATCGGGTATCGATATCTCTCGAATTGCAAGAGGCGAGGCCGGAGAACTTCGTTTGACCGAAGAGGAACTCGGCGCGCTCGCCGATGCATACGGGATTGACGTTACTGCTTTCTTCGGCGGGCGTATAACGCCGATTCAATATCTCGCCGGCGCGTGAGTCCTCGGCTCAAAATCATCGGCGCGTACGCGCTGATGTGCGCGATTTGGGGCACGACGTGGCTCGGAATTAAATTCGGCCTCGCAACGCTACCACCGATTACGGGCGTGGCAGCCCGTTTTCTACTCGCCGGTTTGTTTATGTATAGCGTTGCGCTCGTGCTCGGCAAAATCGTTCCGCTGCGCGCGATGCCGTGGAAGTTGATCGTCGTCCTCTCGGCCACGCTGTTCGGACTAAATTACGTGCTGACGTATTTTTCTGAAACCGGATTGTCGTCGGGACTCGTTGCAGTGCTTTTTGGCACGCTGCCCTTCTTTATGTTCGGCCTCGGCCATTTCATGGTAGACGAAAAGACCACCGCCAACACGTGGATCGGTGCGGTCCTAGCGTTCGGCGGCGTCGCAGTAATTTCGCTCGCCGGCAATGCGAGCGGGTCGATCTGGTACATCCTTGCCACCATCGGCGCGGCGCTGAGCTCCGCCTTTGCAAACGTCTATGCCAAGCGGCATTCGGATGTCGATCCGATGGTCGTGCTGCCGCCATCGATGCTGCTTGCGGGCGTTGTGCTTGCCGTGGCTGGCCTTCTTTACGAACGACCCTCGGCGGCTATTTTTACCATTCACGCCCTCTTGCCGGTTTTGTATCTCGCGATCTTTGGGAGCGGCATCGCTTTCTTCTTGAACCTGTGGCTCTTACAACGACTCGATGCGGGAATCGTCGGCCTTTCCGCGTTGATCATTCCGGTGATTGCCGTCTTTGTGGGCATCGCATTTGGCGGCGAGCAGTTCGGCGCGCGCGATCTTATCGGCGCCGCGCTCGTCATGGGTGGGGTATGGTTTGCGCTGCGCCGGCGCTCGCGTCAGCCAGAATTGATCTGTCCCGTCGAGGGTTAAAGAGCAAAACTGCACAGCAGACGCTCGGTTGCGTGTGATAGCATTAGCTCGATGGTTATTTGCGAGTATTGCGGCTCCATTTTGCGCATAGACCGGAATGTGGACGAAGAGAAGCACATCAATCGGTTCATCGAGCATCACCGCTTGATCCAATGCGCCGATCCAAACGGGGACGTGCGGCGCATTGAACCGCAGCGGCAGAAAGCCCGGGCATCAGCCGAGGCTAGCTCAACACAAATCTCATAAACACGCGGTGTACGTCATCTTTATAGTAGCGCTCGGTCTCAGCGTAGCCCATTTCGGAATATAATCGCCGTGCGGCACTCATCGATGGCAGCGAATCGAGATAGATTTCCTCGCATCCCACCGACCGCGCGTACGCATGGACCGCCTCCAGCAGTGCGCGGCCTATGTGTTTGCCGCGAAAGGCCGGATCGACGAAGAGGTGTTTAAGCTCGCGCGAACTCGGAGTGAGCACACGCAGCCCGACGCAACCGGCAGGCGTGCCCTCGACAGAGGCAATCCAACTACACGCCGGTT
>JACRUB010000068.1 GCA_014305015.1 Vulcanimicrobiota bacterium
GTGCAGCGATGATCGTGCGTACCGGATCGTCGGAGGGGTTCGCAAAGTTGATATAGTGTGAGGTATAGACGTGCGGAACGTGGGTGGTAATTGCGCTTCCGGCTTGCTCACGCTTAGTCTCGATCCCGAACATGACACGTCGCGTGACATGCGGCAGATCGCTACCACATTCGGTGCCGACCCTCGCTTTTGGATCGTCGGGAGCGGCTCGAAGAACGATATCCGCGCCCTCATGCACCGTTTCAACGTAACGTCATCGCGCGGAAACCGCCAGTACGACGATATCCATACCACCTTCGTCTACATGATCGATAAGCACGGACACATCGTAAAGACGATGATGGCTAGTACGAATCTGCCCGCGGATCTCTTTGCCGAATTGCAGCGCACCTGGAACAAGCTGAACGTATGAGGTCGGCGATCTGCCTCGCCGGGCTCGTCGCACTTAGCGGGTGCACGGCGGGAGCACTCGCGCCTCCAGCGCGTGGCGGCGGTTCCGCAACGACGACCATCGACGTCAATTTGACCTCGCACAGCAGCACAGCATCACTGTACGGAACGCTTGCGGGCTACGCACCCACGGTGACGAATGTCGCCGTCGGAACCAGCATCCGCTTTGTGAATTCCGATAGTTTCGCACACACGGCGACGGCAATTCCGGGCACCACTTTTCCCGCCGGTTCACCGTTTTTTGCGGGAGCTCAAAACCAAAGCCGCTCGCTGATTTCGCAAGGATTTAGCAGCGGCACATTGCCGGCGAGTGCCTCTTCTCAAACAATTCTGGTCGATACCGCCGGGACGTATTTGTACGGCTGCTTCTTCCATTACGGCTCGCCGATGCGGGGAGCGATCGTTGCTCGCTAAACGCCGCCTCATACTTTTGCTTATTCTACTGACCGGGATGCTTTCGAGCGCACGCGCGCAAGCGATTCCGATTTTTGCGCAACGGTATCATATGAAGTGCGCAGCGTGCCACTCGGTTCTACCGGAACTCAATGACTTCGGGAACAGCTTTCGCAATAACGGTTACCGGCTTGCAATTCCAAAACATGGGACCACCCTGTTTGCAATTCGTTACCAAATGGAATACGAGAAAGATCCAGCGGCCGGAACACGGCGGTTCACTCCCGCCGGCGTCCTTTTATCCAGTGCGGAAATTGGGGCCGTCAATGCCTTCCTGCACTATAATTTGGGAGCGGGCGGGGGCCCCTCGGCCGCGTACCTTGCATACCTATCGCTCTACAATCAACACACGCAATCACTGTACCGGGCCGGCCTCGTTGAGTTGCCACTCATGCAATCTCCGGGCCAACGTCTAGACGACCTCGCGCAATATGGGTTTTACGGGTTTCATGCCGGACTCAATGATCTGCCGCCCTCGTCGCCACGGTGGGGCGTGCAGCTGCAGCGCACGGTCGGGAGCACAAAACTTGACGCGGTCTTAGACGCCGGAGAATTCAAAGGCGCAGCCTACGGCGGGAAACCGATTCCAACCGGTGAGATAACCTCCGCCAATCGTCCCGAAGCTGGCCTCTTTGCGGAGTTCCGTTTGCCGAAAACACGCAGTTGCGCGTGGGTATGCTGAACGGACAACGTCGCATCTCGCCTGCGGGGCGGCCCTCGTTCACCGATACCTACCAACGCTACAATCTTGGCGCGCACGCGCGCATCAAGCGTTTTGACCTGCAGGCCGAACAGTGGTGGGGTAGCGACGGCAACTCCGACGGCTTCGGTACGCCGCTCGGTTCGAGCGGCGGCTATCTCCGGCTCAAATATTATACAACGGAGCATCTGTACTTTGCCGCCCGTTACGATGCCGGCGCGGCACCATATGCGATTCGCAGCGTCGTCTTCTATGCAGCAGGGCACGTCACGCCGCATGCACGGCTGCTTATCGAACGCCGCCAGGCTTTAAGCGGCGGAGGCGGCTCTTTTGGTGCCGCATTAACGGTAGGATTTCCATGGCCGTCGAAACTCTAGGCTCAGGTGCGATTGCTTTTAATCGAGGACAGCGTCCCCATTGCCGGCGCCGTGCGCGCTCTGTTAGAGCGCAGAAAGTTTGCCGTTGACGTAGCGATCGACGGCGAGACCGGCCTCGATTATCTCTTGCGCGGGCCCTACGACGCAGCGCTCGTCGATATCATGCTTCCCTTACGCGACGGTTTTTCGATTGTCGAGAGCGCGCGTGCGCAAGGCATTCAAACACCCATCCTTTTTCTGACGGCGCGTGATGCTGTGGAGGATCGCGTTCGCGGGCTGAACACCGGCGGCGACGACTATCTCGTCAAGCCTTTCGATGAAGAAGAATTGATCGCGCGCATTAACGCACTTCTTCGCAGATCGGATCGTCCCGCGCAGCAGGTTATCACCGTCGAGGACCTCACTGTCGATATTGGCGCACGAAGCGTAACGTATAAAGGAAAAGATCTGGAGCTGGGCACAACGGAATTCCGGGTTCTTGAATTTCTGGCGCGCAACGCCGGGCTCACATTTTCACGGGCACAACTGCTCGAACGTATTTGCGATTATGATTTCGATGGTTCTAGCAACATCGTCGATGTCTACGTGAGTCAATTGCGCCGCAAGTTAAAGAGTGCCGGCGGCGATGACGTGATCAAGACCGTCTGGGGCGTCGGGTACCGCCTGGGATGATTGCGCGCCTCACCGCTCGCTACGTTCTCGTTTTTCTCGTCGTCCTGACCGCGATCAACGCGGTTGCGTACGTTTTTATGAGCCGCAGCTATGCGGCCGAACTGGGGCCCGCGCTCGAAACGCCTGAAGGTGCGGCGGCATACGCAGCGGCGATGCGTCACGTCCTTGTCTCGATCTTGTTGTTCGACGTGCCGCTCGTCATGCTCGTTAGCGGAGCCTCGTATGTGCTTGCGCGAACTCACTTGGAACCACTGCTCGCGGCACGCGAACGGGAACGGCGCTTTGCCGCAGATGCCGCGCATGAATTGCGCTCGCCGCTCGCGACGATTGCAACGGTCGCGCAGGCAGCCCGCGTGGGCGCTCAACCGGAAATACAAGCGTCGCTTGATACGATCATACGCGCCGCGCTTGATGCATCGGCAATCGTCGGCGATCTGCTCACGCTTGCGCGCGAACCGGCATCGCACGCCTTGCATACCGAACCCTTAGACCTTGCAATCCTCGCGCGTCACTGCGTTGCCGAGTTCGAAGAGCGCGCCAAGGCCGCCGCGATCGACTTGCACTTGGAAACGCAGAGCGCTCTGGTGAACGGGGACGAGCGGCGCATTCGCGAACTGCTGCGCAACTTGCTGGAAAACGGGTTGCGCCACGCACGCACGCGATTGAGCGTCCGAACGAATCAGCAGGGCAGAACGGCGACCATTACGATTGCCGACGACGGCCCCGGCATCGAGCCGTCTCAGCAAGAGCGCATCTTCGAGCGCTTTTTTCGTTCGAACGAGCAGAGCGAGGGGCTTGGCCTCGGCCTCTCGATCGGGCGCTGGATCGCACTTGCGCATGGCGGAGAGTTGCGGGCAAGCAATCAGCAAGGCGGCGGCGGCGCGCTCTTCACCGTGACTTTTCCGGCACTGCCTTCGGCATAGCGAGAGCAGGTTGCAGCCTTCGCCCGCATTAAGATGAATGGCGATGCCCTTCGACTCTCTTGCCGCTTTCGTTGACGCGCTGCGGCGCGCGGGCGAACTTCATACGATCGACGCGCAAGTCGATCCCTATCTCGAGATAAGCGAAATCACGGACCGGACGGTGAAAGCCGGCGGCCCGGCTTTGCTGTTCACCAACGTGCGCGGTTCGCGTTTTCCGGTCTTGACCAATCAATTCGGAACGCAGCGGCGCATGGCGCTGGCGCTCGGCGCGCAGTCGCTCGATGAAGTTGCGAACCGGATTCGAGCCCTCCTCGATCTGAAGATCCCGGGAAGTCTAGGCGAACGGTTGCTCAAACTGGCGTCGCTTGCACCGCTTGCTAACCTTATTCCAAAAACGGTTTCGCACGGCTCGTGTCAAGATGTCGTCATCGACGAACCCAACTTGCGCGATCTGCCCGTGCTTACCACGTGGCCGCTTGACGGCGGGCCATTCATGACGTTGCCGCTCGTCATTACGAAAGATCCGCAAAGCGGTGCTTTCAACGTCGGCATGTATCGCATTCAAATCTACGACGAACGAACCACCGGCATGCATTGGCAGCGCCACAAGCAAGGCCGCGCCCATGCGGCGAAGTGGGGCGACCGCATTCCGGTTGCGATTGCCATCGGCAGCGATCCGGCTCTTACCTACGCCGCGACCGCGCCGCTTCCACCGGCCTTAGACGAATTTGCATTTGCAGGGCTTCTGCGCGGGAAATCCGTCAAACTCGTGCAGTGCAAAACCATCGATCTCAAAGTGCCGGCAGAAGCAGACTTTGTGTTGGAAGGCTATGTCGATAACACCGATCTGCGCGCCGAAGGGCCGTTCGGCGACCACACCGGCGTCTACAGTCTTGCCGATCTGTATCCAACGTTTCATGTGCAGTGCATCACGCATCGCAAAGACGCAATCTATGCGGCAACAGTGGTCGGAAAGCCACCGATGGAAGACGCGTGGCTCGGCAAAGCGACTGAGCGCATTTTCCTACCGCTGCTACAGATGGTGGTACCGGAAATCGTCGACATGAATTTGCCGGTTGAAGGTGGCTTTCACAATCTCGCAATCATCTCGATCAAGAAGAGCTATCCCGGGCAAGCCAAAAAAGTGATGAATGCGCTCTGGGGCTTGGGCCATATGATGATGCTCACGCGCATGCTCGTAATCGTCGATGCCGACATCGATGTGCAAGACGTACGGTCCGTGGCGTGGTTCGTGCTCAACAATTTGGATGCGGCACACGACGTCGTGATGATGCCCGGCCCGGTAGATGATCTCGATCACGGCTCATACACGCCGGCAGTCGGCATGAAGATCGGTATCGATGCAACCCGCAAAGATGCAGCCGAAGGATATACGCGCGAGTGGCCGCCCGATATGGTCATGGACGCGCAAACCCGCGCGCTCGTTGATAAGCGCTGGAAAGAGTACGGACTCGACCGCGCGTTTGCACATGCGAAATCCGACGAATGGTCGGGCCAAGGACTTCGCGCCCTCGAGCGGCTCCTCAAAACTCCACCGCAGGAATGAACGCTACCAAGCTTTTCTTGCGCGAGATTCGCATCGAGCACACGCTCTTTGCGCTGCCGTTTGCCTACACCGGAGCGATCGTTGCCGCACGCGGAATGCCGTCGTGGTCCGCACTGCTTTGGATCACACTAGCGGTTCTCGGCGCACGCACCGCGGCGATGGCCGCAAACCGGTATTTCGATCGCGATATCGATGCGCGCAATCCGCGCACTGCGCGTCGCGCACTCGCAACCGGCGCGCTTTCGGCCGGTGTCATGCTGTGGGCGATCGCAATCGGACTTGCGCTCTTACTCTACAGTGCATGGATGCTCAATCCGCTGTGCGTCAAGCTGATGCCGCTTGCCGCGCTCGGGGTGTTGGCCTATCCGCTCTGCAAACGGTTTACTTGGACGACGCATTTCGTACTCGGTGCAGTCGATGCGCTCGCACCGCTTGGCGCCTACATCGGCATCACTGGAACCGTTGGAATCCCGGCCATCTTTCTCTTTCTTGCGGTCACCGTATGGGTGGCCGGCTTCGACATCATTTATGCGCTAATGGATTTGGGTGTGGATCGCGAGCAAGGCATCGCTTCGGTTCCATCGCGGTTAGGTGAAACCGCCGGAAGGCGGCTGCCGGCAGTTTTGCACGTCGTCATGCTGGCCGCGCTTGCCGCAGCCGGTTACTTTGCTGGTGCGGGCGCGTGGTACTACCTCGGAATCGTCGCGGCTGCAACCCTCATCGTTTATGAGGAGATGCAGTTTCGAGACGCCGCCAACGTGTTTGTTCTCAACGAGCGGATCTTTCTGTCGAATATGACGTTCTCGCTGGTCTTCCTTGCGACAACCGTGGCCGGTTTTGCGTTCAAATAACTGGTGAACACGCATACTCGAAGCCGTTTCCTTGCGCTCGGCGGAGCTGCCGTCTCGGCGACGCTCGCACGGCCGGCGTCCGCGCAACTCATTCCAGGAACGAGCTACCAGCGACAAATCTTCATCGCGGTCTGCGCACCGCTCTCGGGCGAGAAGTCCGAGCTTGGAGCGCAGCTCTACAACGGCGCGCGCCAGGCTGTGTATGAGGCCAACCGCACGGTGACCCCACTCGAAGCAGCTTTTGGCCTGCGGTCCTTCGACGATCGGGACTCACTCGTCGGCGGAATCTCCACCGCCCAATTTGCCGGGGACGATCCAACCATTATTGCAACGGTTGGCCATCTCACAGAATCGGTGACGCTTGCCGCGCTGCCGCAGTATGCAAATGCGAAGATGCCGCTAATCGTGCCTGCCTCCAGCGCGGATGCAATTACGATGCGTGGCTACCGCAACGTTTTTCGCTTGCCGACCAAGGACACGACCGAAGGCCAACTCTTTGCACAATATTTGGAGCGCACCGCGCGTCCTAAGCACGCGGTCGCGCTGACGCTAGATGGGGATTATGGACCCAACGTTGCACAGGGATTCGCCGCGCAACTACGTGCCGATAAGATTGCGGCAGATACGGTGGTGATTCGCGCGGCGACGCCCGATTTTGCGGACGCGGCCAAGAAAATTCTTGCATTGGACACTGACTATGTTTTTCTGGCCGGCAATACCGCAGCGCTCGGGCCGGCTCTTCTCGCCTTGCGCGCCGCCGGTTACAAAGGCGCCGTCGGCGCATCGCAAGGATTCTACAATGTAGAATCTGCCCAAAAATACTCCCGCGAATTAGGAAACGCTCTCGTTTCCACATCGATGCCGCCGCTCCAGAAAGTCTCCGCGGTAAACAACGACCTTTCGGACTTACGCGCGAGCGTCGGCGAGGTGACGCCGGTCTCTGCGTTCGGGTTTGCGAGCACGCAGCTTGCTATCAATGCCGTGCGCCGCACCGGCGCCGCGGATCGCCTCTCGCTCTTGCACGCGCTGCAAAATGCGGGCTCGTACGACACGCTTGTCGGATCGTTCAGCTTTTCGTTTACCGGCGATCCGGTCGATCCGAATCTCTATTTTTATACGATTGCAGATGGCCATTTCAAATACGCCGGGTCCGCGCACTCCAGCTCGTTCCTGATTTAAGATTTAACGAACCTTCGAGAAATCACGCGGATAGACCGCGTGGTGCGAGCGCTGCGGTGCGCGCACCGCGATTTCGTCTTGCACTTCTTCAACGTTGAAGGCAAGGTTGATTCGCCACGTTCCCAGGGTAATGGAAAACTTTGTCCCGATGAACTCCATGTTAGGCCTCCAGGCGGCGCCACTGCACGAGTGACGCGGTGATTGCAAGAATCGTGATCGCTCCGAGGGCGAGGATATCCGCGCCCTGCGTTGCGGCAAGAAATGTAGCCGACACTCCGTTTACCGTTGTCGTGTGACCGTTCTGGGTCACGTAGTACGCCAGCGGGTTGATGGTATTGATCGCTCGTAAAATCGTTTGAAGCAGTGCATTTGGAATCGAGAGCAGCGAAATCGACATGATCGCGGCAACCCACATCATTCCTATCACGATGCCGCAACGCCGTATCGATGCGGTAAGAGCTTGACCCATCGCATACCATGCGAGCGGAAAGAGCACCGCCATCGCGAGATTTCCGGCAGTATCCGCAGACGAAACCAGAACCGGGCGACCTAAGAACATGCCCTCGATCACTAAAGCGGTGACGAAGGCGAGCAAGCCGGCCGCGAGAATGCCGGCCGCGTCGATCGCAAAAAGCGTAAACGCGAGGGTCTGACGCGATACCGGTTTGGTCCACGAAAGCTCAAGGTGCCCGTCGTTTTCCTTGCTCAGACTGCCGCCGATAACCGATGCGAAAACCGCTGCGAAGAACCCGCAAAGAACGATGAAGAGGTCGGCTGGAAAGTGACGATCGTTAATATAGTGGATGATATGCGTGCCGTCGGGGGCTGTATATTCATCAATCCGAATGCCGTCGGGACTGTTTTGGCCGGCAATATTCTGGCGGTGACGGCCCCGGCCGCTCGAACCCATGTGCGACTTCTCAAAGCGGCGTTGCGATTCATATACAGTGACGACCAGCATGCCCGCCGTGCGTACTTGCACGATGCGCAGTCCACCGGCGGGATCATCGACCTTCGTCGTTTCCGTGCCGTCCGCGCCAACCTCAACGGTCTTGTGGCCAGACGGCGTGACGTTATAGTGTTCGATCCAGAGGTTGTTCCAGTGTGTGCCTAGACTCAGCCGGCTAATGAAGGCAACCAACAACACGGCTCCAAGCACGATTGTGAAGATGCGTAGCGTGCGGAAGACTCGCAAAAATTCTACGTAATACATTAGGCCTCCAACCGCCGCCACTGCGCGAGCGAAAGCGCAACACCGGCGACAAAGAGTAAGAGCACAGCTAGGACCTGCGCCGCCGTACCGTAGTTCGGTAGAAGCGTGAAAATGTTCGTGGTCTGTGGGGATGAGAGGAACGCATAGAGGTACGCGACGGGGTTGATCGTGTTGAGCGTGCGTGCAACCGTACCGAGATTCATCCACTGAACGCGAACGAGTCCGGGAAGAATCAATGCAGCCGGCCATAGCAGCGAGAGCACGAGTCCGCCGCGGCGCATCGACGACGTTGCCGCGAGCACGATCCCGTAGAAACTTAGCGCGAAGAGCATTCCGAAGAGGAGCGAGGTCAGCGAGTCACTCACCGTTATGTATGAGGCACCGCCATAGATCGCGAGCACGAGAACGATTGTTACGAGCGTAGCCAGCATCACGCCGAGGATTCCAAGTGAGTCAACCGCGACCGAAGCGAGCGCATAACTTTCCCGCGACGCGGGTTTGGTCCACGCAAGTTCAAGGTGTCCATCGTTTTCGCGCGAGAGGGCAAGCCCTAAAAGAGTCGCGACAATCGCTGCAACACATGCGGCGATCACCAGCAAAATATTCAGCGGGATTTTTAGGTCGGTATCGATCGTCGACACACGATGCCGCCCACCGTTCGAAGTACTTACTTTCAGGTGACCGAATTCAATGTGCTCGTTCCCGCCTTTCTTCCCGTTGTAGGCCGGATCGTCAACCGTGATCGTTTCCGTTTTGTCCGGACGAGCGACGATCGTAACGTGCCGACCATGTTTTCCCATAAAAGAACGGGTTGTGCTGCCGTCAGCGTTGGTATGCGCAGGGATGGTGGAAGGATCAACGCCTTCGATCGAGTTGTTCACGTTGATACTGCCGTGTGAGAACGGCCGAAAAACGAGCGCAAGCAGCAGAACGGCGCCCAGAACATACCCAACCAAGCGCAGCATGCGCATGACGCGCAGAAACTCTACGTAATACATTACGCCTTCTCCACCAAGTCGGTAGTAACGGTCGCGGGATCGACCGCATTCAAGAAGATGTCTTCCAAGTTGAGATCCACCGCGCGGCAGTTTGCACCCATCTTGGTGAGCTCGTCGACGAGGGCATCGGCACCAGTGTGAACGGAAAGGCGCAAGATGCGTCCCGTGCGTTCCATACGATGCACGCGTGAATCGCCGGCGAGGCCATTGGTAGAGAATTGATCGGTATCAAAGATCGCTTCGACGATTTTCCAGCCGGCTTTGAGATCGTCGATCGAACCGCCGACAAGCAGCTTGCCTTTTTGCATGATCGCGATGTTCTCTGCGGCGCGCTCGACTTGACCGATTTGATGAGACGAAAACACGATGGTCTTGCCTTGCGCCGACGCATCGATGATCAATTTGAGGACCGCACGCTGATTGACGGGATCGAGGCCGCTTGTCGGTTCGTCAAGGACCAGAATATCCGGGTTGTTCGCGAATGCCATGCATAGCGCGGTCGCGGTGCGCATACCTTTTGAGAGCGAACGCACTTTCTTCTTCTCACCCAAATCGAAGAGCGCGAGCAATTCTTTGGCGCGGCCGGCATCGAAGCGCGAAAAAGCCCGGCGCTGCATCTCGAGATGTTCGCCGATCGTCATCCAATCGTAGAGCACGCTTTTCTCCGGAACGTACGCGAGACGCTCGAACAGAGCCGGCTGCAGTGGCTGACCTTCGAAGAGCACGCTGCCGGCGGTCGGCGCCGCAAGTCCGAGCATGCACTTAAACGTCGTCGTTTTGCCTGCGCCGTTGGGTCCGAGCAGTCCGAAGACCGTGCCCGCCTCGATGTCGGCGCTAAAATCATTTACGGCTACAAACGATCCGTAGTTTTTGGTCAGGTTACGAATTGAAATCGCGGTCATTTTTTATTGCTCTTCCTTTGGAAACCAGCGGTCAACGGCTGTTTGCACGAGTGCGAGAACTTCGGATCGATTAAGACCGATCGATTTTGCTTCGCGAATTGCGTGGGTGAGTGAATCCACCGCCACGTCGCTGAGCGCTTTGCGCGCGGTCATCGCGGTCCCATTGCCGCGGACGAACGATCCCCGGCCCGAAGCGGTTTCGATGACTTCATCTCGCTCGAGATCCCGGTAGGCGCGCGCAACGGTGTTGGGGTTAATCGTCAGGTCAAGCGCGAGTTGCTTGACGGTCGGGAGTTGCTCCCCCGGTTCCAAGACTCCGATTGCGACGGAGCGCTTGACCTGATCGATCAGTTGCAGGTAGATCGGAACGCCGCTGCGCGCATCGATCGTGAATACAGCCGGCATCTGGGGCTAGACCCGGGGTCCCCAACCAAGGAATAGGCGGCTGTTGGAAAGCTCGGTAGGCATAATCGGGCGGCGTGATTCGCCGGTCAGGCTCGGCTCGAGGCGGTAGGGCTTGTTCGTCATTTTGGTTCGTCGTTTCTGGACCAGGAGGTCCGGCGCGCATCGTACTGTTGTGATGCCGTACTAGTACACTAGTACAATAACACATCGGTACGAGATGTCAATGCCTAGGGATGAAATTTTCTAAATGCTTCGACAAGCTCAGCATGACGCCGGTGTTCAGCTCATCATGACAAGACTAGGTGCTCTGGTACGGGTTCTCCCCGATGTGGCGGCGGCTGCGGCTCGCTACCATAAGGACATGAACGAAGTAACTTGGATCACCGACCAAGAGCTGCGGGTCACGGCCCTCTCCCGGCGCCTGAGAGAGCTGATGGGCCTGCCGGCGGCGAGCCTGGGCGACCTACCCGTGAGCAACCTCTTCCCCGGCGAAGACCCTTTCCAGATCGCGACCATCGCCCACGAGTGGGCCCGCGAGGGTGAGCCCGTCGACTTCGAGCTCGACTGGTTTGACGCGAAATACCACCTGCAGGTTCAGCCCCTCCATGGAATCGGCGGTGCGATCGTCGGCGTCCTCGGCTCCGCTCGTCCACTGGGGACAGAGACGCTGTCAGCCCTCGGCAGTTGGAACGTGGATCTGCGCACCGGGAAGACGACGTGGTCCCAAGGGCTGCTGGCGTTGCTCGGACTCGAGGAGCAACCCGCCGATGCGACGGTTCGCGAATTCGACCACCCCGAGGACGCGCAAATCGTCGGCGTCACGATAGCCGACGCCCATTTAAAAGGCACGGGCTACCGGTGCGATCACCGAATCGTGCGCGCGGATGGACAGACGCGCTTCGTACAAGTACAGGCCCATCTGCATTTCGACCACCACGGCGACGCCGTTACGCTCACGGGCAGTTTGCTCGACATCACCGAGCGCAAAGTAAGCGACGACACGGTCAGCAATTTTCCGAACCGCGCGCTGCTTGAAGAGCGGCTGGCCGCATCGATCGCACGCGCGCAGCGCAGCGACCGCCTTTGCGCGCTTTTGTTTCTGGACGTGGATGGTTTCAAGGCGGTTAATGACGAGCTCGGGCATGCCGCGGGCGACGAGCTGCTCGCCGCAGTCGGATCGCGGTTGCAAAGGCACGTTCGGTCAAACGACACAGTGGCGCGAATCGGCGGCGACGAGTTTGTCATCGTGCTCGATAATCTTGCGAACAACCACGAAGCCCATGAACTCGCGCGCAAGATCCTTTCCATTTTTAACGATCCCTTTGCGCTCGCGGGTACGCGCCGGCGCATGAGCGCGAGCATCGGCGTGAGCATCTATCCGTTTACGGCAAGCGCGCCGGCCGAACTGATGAACGCCGCCGACGCCGCAATGCATGTGGTGAAGAAGAACGGCGGAAACAGTTTTGAGCCCGCACGTCCGCAGGTTCCGAGCCGCGACGCCCGCAAAGTGCATCTCGCATGCGTGACTTCTTCGGCGGCAAGACATCACTCCGCACTCGGAGAGAGTGGCTTAGCCTCTGGCTGACTCTGCTGTGCCTGCCGCTCGTATTAGCGCTGGTCGGCCCGTACTTTCATGCCGAAGGTCTCTCAACCGTCATTCTCCTCGCGGTACTTGCGATGGTGTATGTTACGCTGGCGCGCGGGCAACTGCTCGGCAGCAGC
>JACRUB010000185.1 GCA_014305015.1 Vulcanimicrobiota bacterium
AGCAGCTCTCGAATATTGCGCGTACGGCCGGCCTCTCGTTCCTGACGATTACCGATACCAAAGGGAACGTCGTTGCTCGCGCAAACGGGGATACAAAAGGCTCGCTCTCGGGTGACAAATATGTCGTTCGCGCGCTCACCGGCGAGACCATCGCAAGCGCGGCGCTTCTACCGGCAAACATTCTCCAAGGCGAAGGGCTCGCGCCGCAGGCGAACTCGGATATCAAATCGCTGGACGGTAAAGTGGCCAAACACATAGATTCGGGTCTGGCTCTCGTTTCCGCCGCTCCCATGAGCGACCAAAACGAACGCACGATCGGCACTATCTACGGCGGCGTGCTGATGAACCACTTCTACGACATCGTCGATCAAAGCTCACACGCTCTCGGCGGAAAATCGGCATTGCTCGACGGCGATGCAGTCGTTGCAAGCACGATCACGCAACCGGACGGCACGCGTGTCGTTGACCAAATCGTTCCCAAATTCGACGAGGCGGTCAAGAATAACCAACCCTACATCGGCACCGATGATGAAGGTGGCACCACCTACCTCGCGCGTATCGACCCGATTGCGAATGATCAAAATCAAGTCATCGGCGCGCGCTGGTACGGCATTCCGCTCTCCAACTTCACCGATATTCAGAATCACACGACGGTGACGCTGATTCTGTGGGGCATCGTTGCAATGCTCATCGCACTTGCGCTCGCGATTCCGATCGTCGAGCGGCTCTCGCGCTCAATCGCACGCCGCAGTGCGCAAGTGAGTGCAGCCGCAAAGGAGCTTGGCGTGGCCATCGTCGGAAGCGAAGTCTCCGGCGATCACGTTGCGCAGACGAAGGCGACGGTCGAGCGTTCCGGCAAGCTCATCGCCAACTTGGACTCAGGAAATAATCTTGCTTCGCAGAAGCAGCAACTTACGGATATGAACTCCGAGATCTACGGCGACATCGTCGTCATCGATACGCTCGCCCAAGAGATGAGTGGGCGCATGCAGCAGGCGGTTACGCGAGTTGCGGAACTCAATGACGTCGCAGGCGGCTTAAACAAACTCGTAACCGGTTCATCGCAGAATTAAGCGCTGACTGATGGCCGATATCATTCTGTTCTTTTCGTCTAACGCCGACACGATGATCGCCACGAAAGCGCTCAAAGATTCCGGCGTGACTGCGAAAATGATTCCGAAACCCGCGGGAGTGAATTCCGTGTCGAATCTGTGTTTGAGTCTCGATGGCGGCCTCGAAGCTCCGGCCGTTGCCGCGCTCAAAGGAGCAAACGTCAATCTCGGTGGGGTCGTTAAATAACTCCGCGCGCAGTACTCGTTTGCCGTCCCGCGCATTTTGATGTAATCGATCGGAAGAATCCGTTTATGCGTCCCGGCGTCCCGGTTGACGCTGCGCGCGCGCAGCAGCAATGGCAAAGCGTGGTCGATGCCTTTGCCCGCAGCGGCCTAGCAATTCACGAACTCTCGCCGCTGCACGGGTGCGAGGACATGGTTTTCACGGCCAATCCGGCGTTCACAGGAATCGATTCGCACGGCGTGCGGCGCTCGATAGCCGGCCGTATGCGCTATTCATCCCGTCAGCGCGAAGTTGTCGCGCAGATCGAGTATCTTTCGTCGGTTGGGTACAAGACCGAGCCGCCAATTGCCGATTCGATTGGGTTCGAAGGCGGCGGCGATGCGGTGTGGGATTTCGAACGAAGAGTGATCTACCTGGGCGTCGGCCCGCGTACGGACGCAACCGTTGTGCCGTTGCTCGAGAAGATTTACGGTGCTGAAGTTATTCCGCTCGTTCTTAAAACGGAGCGCTTCTACCATCTCGATACCGCGCTTGCGATTGTAGATGGCGAGACCGCGATTCTTTATCCTGGTGCGTTCGATGATGCGTCAGTTGCGGAACTAAGGAGACGCTTTTCCGCAGCGATTGAAGTGAACGAAGCCGAGGCAAACCGGATGGCCTGCAATGCTGCGAAAGGGGGTGGCAATACGGTTATTATCGAGGCTGCGGCCGCGACGACAATCGCGCAGCTTAGCCTCCGCGGCTATCGGGTCGAGGCAGTCGACACCTCTGAATTCATGAAATCGGGCGGCAGCGTCTACTGCATGAAACAGTACGTCTTTTAGGCTTCGCGCATAACGCGCGCATCCGCCATGGCGATCGAGCGGTCGTGCTCGTCGACTTTGATGATCAGCTCGCCATGGTGCCCGATTCGCTGCGCAACGCCTTCGATTGGTTCCGTCTCGCCGTCCACCAGCAGGCGGTAGTGCGTTCCTTTGAGATTCGCAGCATCTTCCCAGCGCCGTGCGACTAAGTTCGGCTTTTCGACGAGCGTGAGCATGCTGTCGTAGTTTTGCAAAATCGCGCTGAGCAGTTCGGGCCGCTCGACCTGCGAAACATCACTGACAAAGGCCGGCGGCGGATCGATCTGCGCTACGGACGGGTCTTCCGATCGGGTGACGTTGATGCCGACGCCGCACGCGACCCACGCACGCGCGCCCTGGCCGCGAGAAACGCAGAGGATTCCGCCGAGCTTTTTCCCGCCGAGCAATATGTCGTTCGGCCACTGTAGCGTGGTGTGAATGTTGTGAAATTTCAGGCCGGCCTGCACGCACATGCCCGCCCAAAACGGCACCGTCCACAGGTCCGCCGGCTCGAACGTTACCGGCAAAATGGTTGTGAAGAGCAGAGATGTTGCCATCGGTGCGACCCACGGCCGCCCTTTGCGTCCGACGCCCTTGGTTTGAAAGTTGGTGGCAATCGTGAGCCCGGCAGCCTGCGCGTGTCCGAGAAATTTGACTGCGTCGTCGTTCGTGCTTTCCGTCATAGGCACGAATTGAATGTGCTGAAACAACGTGCCGAAGAGCGCGTTTCGAGTCTTGGTATACGGGTCGGTCATGTTTTTCAGAAAGGTACCCTTCCCCCCGGCGAGAACGCGATTCGCGTTGTGTTCTTTCCGAAACATGTGGTTATTCTTTGTTTCGAAGGCCCGGACCCGTATTCGCAGGTCGGCGGCCTGGGAGTGCGCGTTACCGAACTTGCAGAGGTCCTAGCCGAAAGCGGAGCGTCTACCGAACTCATCTTTATCGGAGATCCGAAGCTTCCAGAGCGCAGCGTCACCGAGGGTGGGGTACGCTTGCATCGCGCGCTGCAGACACTCTCGCGCGACTATCCGGCCGGCGTGTACGATGGGGAATACAATAAGATCGATGCATTTGCGCGTGAGGTTCCGCAGATCGTCATCGACGAGCATATTGCGCCGGCTGCCAAGCGCGGCGAACAAGTCTTGATCCTCGTTGAAGAGTGGCAGACCGTCAAAACCACCGTCGAGCTCAACCGCAAGTTACGCGAACAACACCTGCGGTCGTCCGCCGTCATTTTGTGGAACGCCAATAACACCTACGGCTTCGATTCCGTCGATTGGGTTGCGTTGCACGGGTCTTCGACCATCACGACGATCAGTAAATTCATGAAGTTCGAGATGCGCCAGCGCGGCGTTAACGCGCTCGTTATTCCAAACGGCATTCCCGCTCGTTTGCTCGATGGACCCCCGCCGGATTTAGTCAAGCGGTTTCGAGAGGCGATTGGCGGCGATCCATTCCTGGCCAAAGTGGGGCGTTTTGATCCGGACAAGCGCTGGTTCCAAGCCATCGACGCAACGCACGAATTGAAAAAGCGCGGCGGCCGGCCGCGGCTTGTTATTCGCGGCGGCAGTGAGCCGCACGGGCGGGAAGTGGTGCTGCGCGCAAAAGCTGCCGGACTCACCGTCGATGAATTTCCGGTGGGTATCGAAGACGCGATGTTTTTTTATGAGCTTGCACGGACGAGCGGCGATGTGGTCGTGCTCACGGCGCCACTTCCGCAGCCGGTGCTGTTTGCCTTATATGCGGCGGCAGATGCGGTGCTTGCCAATAGCGGAAAGGAGCCGTTTGGACTCGTTGGGCTTGAGGTTATGGCAGCAGGCGGCCTGCCGGTGTGCGGCGCCACGGGCGAAGAGTATGCCGAGCCATTCGTCAACGCGATCGTGTGCGATACCGAAGACGGTCTCGAGCTTGCGACGTATATCGAATCGACGCTTGCCGACCCTCGCCAAATTCACCTTATGCACGTCGCCGCTCAGGCGACCGCACAGCGCTACACGTGGCCGACGGTCCTTACCGTGCTGGCTCGCAAATTGGAGTTCATTGCCGCACGAACGGCAGAGGCAAACGGCGTGTAGCAAGCCAATCCCCCATCCCCTATGGCTATTCAACGTACATTGATTCTCTGCAAGCCCGACGCCGTTTCTCGCGGACTTTCGGGCGAAATCATCCGTCGCATTGAGGCGCGCGGATATCTGCTTATCGGCATGAAGCTCATGCAGCTCGACGGCGAACGCGCCCGCAAGCATTACGGCGAACATGAAGGCAAGCCGTTCTTCGGCGGACTCGTCGACTTTATTACCAGTGGACCGCTGGTTGCGATGGCTGTAGAGGGCGACGATGCAATCGAAGGGATGCGGCAAATGATCGGCGCGACCAATCCTCTCCAAGCAGCGCCGGGCACCATTCGCGCGGACTTCGCGCAACAGATCGGCCGCAATCTCGTGCACGGGAGCGACTCGCACGAAAGCGCGAAACGCGAGCTTTCCATTTTCTTTTCGCCGAGCGAAATCGTTTCGCGCAAGCACGACAGCCACAAGTGGCTGGTTGAAAAATAGTGTCGCTTGAGTCGTTGCGCGGCGGGGGCCGTCCGTTAATTGAAGGCGTCCATGCGCGCGAAGTTCTGGATTCGCGCGGGAACCCGACGGTTGCGGTCACGGTTGCAACTACCTTTGGAATTGTGGAAGAGGCGATCGTGCCCAGCGGCGCTTCAACGGGCGCTCATGAAGCGGTTGAGTTGCGCGACGGAGATCCCAAGCGCTATAACGGCAAAGGGGTCCTCAAAGCCGTCCACGCCGTCAACGATATCTTGGGCCCCGCGCTAGAGGGGCTGGATGCGACGGCGCAACGTGAGATCGATCAAAAACTCATTGAGCTCGACGGTTCGCCGAACAAGGCGCACTGCGGCGCAAATGCCTTGCTCGGTGTGTCGCTTGCCAACGCGCGTGCTGCCGCTGGAAGTTTGAGCCTTCCGCTCTTTCGGTATCTCGGCGGACCGTCCGCGTGCGAACTGCCGGTGCCGATGATGAACGTCATCAACGGTGGCAAACATGCCGAAGGCGCCTTGCAGTTTCAAGAGTGCATGATCGTTCCGCTCGGGGCGCCATCGATTCGCGAAGCGGTTCGTTGCGGCGCCGAAGTCTTTCACGCGCTCGGCACGTTGCTGCACGATGCGGGACAGCAGACGCTCGTCGGCGACGAAGGCGGCTATGCGCCGAAGCTGGATAATCTCGATCAAGCCTTGGATTTGCTGATCAAAGCTATCGAGCGCGCCGGATACAAACCGGGCGAGCAGGTTGCAATCGCGCTCGACTCGGCCGCCACCGAATTTTTCCAAGACGGCAAGTACTATCCGCTCACCAAAGACAAAGCATTTTCACCCGAGCAGATGGTGTCGTTCTATGAAGATTTGGTCGGCCGTTATCCGATCGTTTCAATCGAAGACGGCCTGGCCGAAGATGATTGGAGCGGCTGGGCGAAACTTACGTCCGCGATTGGTACAAAAACGCAGCTTGTCGGCGATGACATTTTCGTCACGAACACCGAGCGTCTGCAGCGCGGCATCGACGAAGGCATCGCCAACGCCATCCTAATCAAGGTCAATCAGATCGGGACGCTCTCCGAAACGCTCGACTCGGTTGAACTTGCGCACAAAGCCGGATATCGCTGCGTTATTTCGCATCGCTCAGGTGAAACGGGAGATACGACCATCGCCGATATCGCGGTTGCAACCGGCGCGGGGCAAATCAAGACGGGCTCGCTTTCGCGCAGCGACCGCGTTGAAAAATACAATCGCTTGATGGCAATCGAAGAGCAGCTCGGCGAGGCAGCTCGGTACCCTGGCCGCAAAGCTTTTAAGGCGTTGTGATGTCGAGCCGCCGTCTGTTTCTGCGAACAACACTGGCAAGTGGCGCGAGCCTGCTACTCGCCACTAAAGCGCAGGCGCAAACCTCGCCTGCGGCTGCACCGGCGTCAACGCCGACGCCCGCATCCAAGCCTCCATCCGCCGTAGCGCTCGCGCAGGCGAACGACATGCGCCGTTACGATCCGAAGCTCACCGATGCAGATATTGCAAACATTGCCGGACAGATTGACGGCAATCTCAAGTCCGGCGCGCGCTTGAATCCCCGCGGCAAGCGGCTTAAGAATAGCGACGAACCGGTTACAACGATTCATCCGTGCCGATGACGCGCGAAGATCTGGCCTTCGCGGATTGCGTGGAACTCGCATCGTTACTTGCGCGCAAGGCCGTCTCTTCGGTAGAACTCACGCAGCTCTATCTCGACCGGCTGCAGAAGTTTGGGCCTCATTATGGAGCGCTCGTGACGTTGATGCCCGAGCGGGCGCTTCGCGAAGCCAAACGCGCCGACCGCGAACGAGCGCGCGGAACGGTACGCTCAAAATTGCACGGGATTCCGTACGGCGTCAAGGATTTACTCGCGACCAAAGATGCACCCACAACCTGGGGCGCCGCGCCATTTCGGAATCAACACTTTGATTATGATGCTACGGTCGTTCGCACGCTCGGCAATGCGGGCGCGGTGCTCATCGCCAAACTCGCAATGGTTGAACTTGCCGGCGGTTTCGGTTATAACGACGCCGATGCGTCGTTTACCGGACCGGGTCGAACGCCGTGGAACCGCAATTTTTGGAGCGGCGGGTCTTCGAGCGGTCCGGGCGCAGCAGTGAGTGCGGGACTCATCGGATTTGCGATTGGATCGGAGACCGACGGTTCGATCGTCATTCCCGCTGCTTCGTGCGGCGTGACCGGGTTGCGTCCGACGTATGGACGCGTCAGCCGCCACGGGGCAATGGCGCTCTCGTGGTCGATGGATAAACTCGGGCCGCTTGCGCGCTCTGCGCGAGACACCGATTTGGTGTTGCGCATCATTGCCGGAGAAGATCCGAACGACCCGACATCGGTAACGCGCCCGTTCGTACCGGTGAGATCGCGGCCTCGGATTGCAATTCTCAAAGACGCGCGCAACAAATTGATGCCCGCGGTGCTAAAGAACCTTAACCGTTCGATCGAAGAGATCGCCACGTTCGCAACCATCATCGGCGAACGCGCGTTGCCAAAAGCGCCGTGGGGAGCTGTCGCCGGCGCCGTCATCAACGGCGAAGCCGCGGCTGCTTTTCAAGATTTGATCGAAAGTGGCAGAGCGCGCGAATTGCAATCGGTGGACGACAGAGTTGGCGGCTATCCAAGCCTAGCGCTGCGTGCGGTCGACTATATCAATGGCCAGCGCCAACGAACGATCATGATGAAGTTGTTGGAGACCGCCTTCGCCGATGTTGACGCCGTGGTCTGGCCGACGATGTCGACCGTGGCTTTGCCGATCGGCATGCCGTTTGATAAGAGCTATCCGAAATATCCCGGCGGCGCGGACCTTACTACGCCGGGCAACGTGTGTGGCTGGCCGGCTATCGCGCTGCCGAACGGGTTCGGTGAGAACGGCCTCCCGACGTCGCTCTCGATTATGAGCAAACCTTTTGCAGAATCCGTCGCGGTGGATGTCGCTACCCGCTATCAAGCGCGAACGGATTATCACCGGCGACGCCCGAAGGTCCCGTAGCGCTGGGGCCTGTAGCTCAGCGGTAGAGCGGCCGGCTCATAACTGGTTGCGCGCAGGTTCGAATCCTGCCGGGCCCATTTTTTCCGCGCGCGCACCATACCCCGTTTCCGAACGGGGGTCAAACCTGGAGAAGTGGTTGACTCGCCGCTCAATCCTGTCTTAAATTAGCTACTCCGGCTTCTCACCAGGCCGCCTAAGCGGGCGGTGCGAATGGAGGGGCTGCACGCGCGAGTCCCGCGCGATTCGTGGCGCCATAGTCTATCGGTTAGGACGTCGCCCTTTCACGGCGAAGAGACGAGTTCGATTCTCGTTGGCGCTACCAATTCTGCCCCGCTCTTGCGGGACTTTTTTTCGTCGGTTACGGGACCTTAAGGGACGATGTTTCTTCCCCTCGGGAGGGCGGGGTTCGAAGTAATCTGCGAGCGCGTTCGACGAGTACGCAACAAGCAACGTGCCACAGGCTGCGGCGTTGCGTCAACCCTCGTCCACTGGCGGGGATTGAGACCAAAATATGGACGCCCTGATCTGTGCGCTCGACCGACAATGGGACGTCACACTTATCCGAGAGCGCAAGTCGCAATTCGTGCAGACTCTCGTCCGTGCTTGGGGCCTTCTGCAAGTAAAAGTGGACGATCCACCCCGTCGCAGTTGCCTCGAGTTCGATTGTTGTGGCCTGAGGATCGCGCGATATGATCGTTTGAAGAATTTCACCGATCAACATTTCCGCGGCAAATCGTTCTTCATCGTTTCGAGCCTGACGCCCGATTTCGCGCGCAACGGCCTGTCGGGCATCCACAACTTCGGCAGGCGTACCGGTGTCGATTGCCCAGCAGTTGCGCCGCCTAGTCATTATCAGCCATCGGAGTACCACCGCGCTTCGCTCTAGTCTTCACCCTTGGGTATCGGCCTGGAACCCAAATATTTCAAGGCCTGTAATTAAAGCAAGCGTGCGTAGGCCTGCTTTACTGCGCGACATCTGCACAGTTGCGCGCTCCTTAGATGACGGCCGCCTCTGAAATCGTAAGGCTTCCCGCGGTTGCATCGAGCACGGCATCGAGGCCGAGGGGAAGCACCCACTGATTTAGGATGTGGCCGAATTGCATTCCGCGTACGGCAGGTCGGCCCGCGACCGCAAGACGGTCGCGCAATGTTTCTACAAGCTCGTCCGTTGGGCCGTCACCGACTTTGCGGTCCGGTTCGGTAACCGCGCCGACCGCGATGCCGGCGGCTCTTTGCAAATCGCCCGACAGCAAAAGCGTCGTGAGCAGCTGATCGATGCGATAGGGTTCTTCATGCACGTCTTCGAGTAAGAGAATGTTCCCCGCGGATGGCACTGCAAACGGCGTGCCTGTGAGCGCAGAAACGAGCGTGAGATTTCCGCCGACAAGTTTTCCTTGCGCTCGCCCCGGGATGATTGAAACCGTTGAAGTGTTCTTTAAGACGCCGATCGGATTGCCGGACATCGTAGCGGCTTGAATTTCTTGCACGACCGTTGGGGTGTACGTCGAGAGCGCTGCAACCGGTCCATGAAAAGTAACGAGTCCGGTCCGCGACGTGATCGCGTTTAAGAGTGCCGTTAGGTCGGAAAAGCCGAAAACAACTTTCGGATCATGCGCGAACGCCCGGTAGTCGATTGCCTCGAGAATCCGCATGGTCCCATAGCCGCCACGCAGCGCGAAGATGCCGCGAATTTTCGGATCGCGTGCGAACGTGTTGATGTCCTCGGCGCGCGCGGCATCCGTCCCGCCAAGGTGCCCGTTCCATTTGTCCATCGCGTGTTTGCCTACGACCGGAACCAGGCCCAAGAGTTTGATCTGCTCGATGCCTGTTTGGAGCTCGGCCTGCGTCTGCATCGGGCCGGCAGGGGAGACTAGACCCACCAAGTCGCCGGTGCGAAGCCGCGGCGCCTTGAGCGTTTCGCTTGCCCTTGCGCGCAGGGGCAGAATTGCGGGTGCGGTTAGCGCGAGCGTGGCTTTCAGAAAATGGGAGCGCCTCACGCCCGATACTTCGGCCCTAGATCCAAGAATCCAGCCACAGCCGGCTATGCCACGCATCGTATGGAATCGTAATCCCCGCTAGTTCCGGATAAAAATACACAAACGCGCCGAGCGCAACCGCGAAGTAGAATGCAACGAGGGCGCGTCCAAACCATTGGTTTCCGGTGTTCGTGCTGATCCGTAGCACGCGTTGCATGACGATCGCAATGCACAGGCACGTAATCGGAATGTCGACATAAAAGTGGTAGGCAAATGCGAGGCGCGGAGAACGCGCCCACGGCAGCCACTGAAGAAGATAGGTGAGAATCAACAGCGCGTAGCCGCGGTTGCGTTCCTTGTAGGCTAAGAACCCGACGTAGATCACGCACAACAGTCCCGGCCACAGGATGAACGGATTTGGCAGGGAGTAGATCATGGCCGCGGTGGCTACCGCACCATGCGCGCCGTGGCCATAATTCGCGTAATAGAGAATCGGACGTAGATCCAATGGCCACTGCCACCACTGCGATGAGTAGGGATGCGTGGCGACGAGATGTGCATGGTAGTTGTACATTCCAACTTGAATTTGCACGATGTCGCTAAGCGTGTAAGCGCGAGGCGGCGCTCCTTGCGTGTCGGAGAGCCCAATGAATTGGGGCGCATACGAGGCGCCGTAGATAAGGCCTAGGACGAATGCCACTGTTGCGATGAGCGTATCGAGTTCGAATTTCCGGCGGTCGCGATGCCGGACGAGCGATGCCGCCACCACGATGGTAACCACGCCGAAAGACATCACGCCGTACCACTTGCTCGTCACCAAACAGGAGATCGAAAGCGCAAAGAGCGTTAACCACAGATACGGTACGGAGAACCGTCGCGAACCGGTGAAGATGCGATACGCGAGATACAATCCGGCGGCGGCCCACAGCGCGACCAACACCTTCGCGGAAGTAATTTCCGGTCCGAAGCGCAGCAGCGCGAATATTGCGCCGAATGCGAGAGCCGCCCCGGCCGCAATCCAACGCGCTTGCACGCGGCGCGGTTCCGTTATTGTGTCTTGAGCTTCCGAAGATGCCTTCCAATACCGGTAGAACGTGTAGATGGTCGCGAGTGAAAAAAATCCCACGAAGCTTTCCGGCGTTGCAATCCGCGATTGCACGAAGTGCATGCCATCCAGCGACAAGAGTGCGGCGGCGTAGGCACTGAAGAGCGTGGATCCGGTGATTCTTTTTGCAAGCACATAAAGCATCCCCACCATGAGTGCTCCGAAGACGACGTCGAGAAAGCGCCATCCGGCCGACGTGTCGCCGCCGTGGAGTCCGCCGAAGAGCATCGTTGAGGCGGTAATGAGAAGTTTTGTCAGCGGCGGATGCGTGAACTCATAGATGTACCGGCGCTGTAGATACTCTTCAGCGGCGCGCGCAAAATAAATCTCATCGAAGATCTTCTCGGGTGGAAACCAATAGCGAACGTAGAGCAGCACGAACGATGCAATCGTCAGCCCCGCCGCGGTCAGATGATCGAGCGGCCACCGCATGGAGAATCGCACGCGGTTACGTAATCGTCGGTTGCGGAGCGGGTATGGAGGCTGGGGCCGGCTGATGGGTTTGGCTCGCAGGCGCGAAAGCAAAGATCAGAAGCGCGGCGATCGCTATTCCAAGAGTCGACCATTTTGTAAAGCGGCCGCGTTGGCGCTTCCGCGCTCGTGCGCGGATTGCTCCAAGACAAACCGGCGGCACAATCTCAAACTGCATTGCCGAGCTCCATTTTCAGGCTGGTGCGCAGCGCACGTTTTGCGCGCATAATGTGAAAGCGCACGGAGCTATCCGGAATGTGCAAAACTTGCGCGATTTGGCGGCTGTTCAGATCTGCATAGAAATGCAAAACGACGGCGGCGCGCTGCATGGACGGTAAATGCGAGAGTGCCGCTTGTACGTCGAGTCTTGCAATCTGCTCAGCGATGTCTGGGCTCTCGGAGGGGTACGGCGCGATCTCAATCCCGCGCTTGCGCGAGAGTCTCAGAGACTCGCGCATGACGATGCGAAAAAACCAAACCTTGAATGCGGCGCTAGACCGCAAGCGGCGGATAGTGCAAAAAAGGATTGCGCAGGCTTCTTGCGCCGCATCTTCGGCGAGCGCACGATCTCCGCAAACGGACAAGGCGATCCGGAACGCATCGGGCCACGCCGCTTCGATGAGGTCTTCTATGGCATGCGGGCCCCCGCGCTGCGCCGCTTCGACGAGATGCATCATCACCCTTAATAGAGGCCAAGAAGTCGGCGCCGTGTTGGTGAATTCCCTTTTTTTGTGCGGATCGTGCGGATACAGGCGCTGGTGCACGGCCCAGCCGCCGATCCTCGCCAAGTTGATCCGCCAAGGCAAGCAGCAACTTTAATGGATGCTGCCTGTCGCAGGCGTCTTCGAGCAGTGCGAAAAATCTCCAACCTCGGAGGGGCATTTTATCGTGCGCTATGTGATTGCGTTGTTTGTTTTTTCTCTGCTGGCCGCAGCGCCGGCGGGGGCGTCCCCGCGAAGCTCGGTGCATGACCGGCTGACGAAGCTCGCTCAGGACATTATCTATACGTCTGCCGCCCACGATCCCATGACCGCAACCAACCTTGGGATTGCGGGCCATGACGCGGAATTGGCGATTC
>JACRUB010000175.1 GCA_014305015.1 Vulcanimicrobiota bacterium
GCACTAACCATCTCTCCCGTCTCGGCCAAGACCACCAGCGCTCAACGCATGATGCCGACCTGTAAAGGCCGCGTTGTCGTTGTCAACGTGAAAACCCACATGTACTACCCAACCACCAAGATGCACGCGACCTCAAAGTCGATGATGATGATGTGCGAAGCTGCCGCCAAGGGCAAAGGCTATCACATGATGTCGCATACGGCCATGACGAAGATGCATTCGGGCATGACGAAGATGCACTCGGGCATGATGACCACGCACATGAAGCCGAAGGCGATGACGCCGGCCGTCAATCCCAGCGGCGCGATGAACGCCGATAAGGGCGCCTCACCGAATCCCGATAACAACCAGAACGGCGTGCATACGACCGCCGCTCCCAATCCGAGCCCTACGCCATAGCGACGATGGAAACCCAACGGGGGCGGCCGGCGCCGTCCCCTCGGGATGTCGAAGAAGAACATGCTGTCCTGCGGCGCGTGCCGACCTTTTTTGATCTTTCCAACGACACGATAACGGCGCTTGCGCGCGTCGCGCAGGTTCGCACTCTGAAAAAGGACGAACGGCTGGCCACTCCTGAGCGCGTGTGGCCTTTCATCGGTATTTTGCAACAGGGACTTCTGGGGCTTTATTCGGCGGACGGTCGCGAACTGCAACGGTTGCTTTTTCTGGTGCAACGCAACGAACTTTTTGGAGTGGTGCCGTTCTTTAAAAGCGAATTCGCGAACGGGAATATTACCGTGCTTAGCAGCGACGCAACATTTCTACAGATAACACACGAAGCGGTGCACGCCATTGCGCAAGACCGTCCGGAGTTGATGTACTCGCTAGGTGTTGCGTGCGCGCAACGCGTGGAGAAGTTAGCGAGCGCCTTACAAGCCCAGACCTTCCGCCCGGTGATCGATCGCGTAGCGCAATCATTGCTTCCCTATGCTTCGCAAGCTTCAGGCCTTTCACCATGCGACCCGACACTGGTACGCATGACTCAATCGCATATTGCATCCGCAGCGGGCACGGTCAAAGAAGTCGTAGCCCGTGCCATTGCCGAGTTGGAAACGGGCGGCGCACTGCGCCGCGAGCGCGGCCATATCTGCGAATTAAACCGCACCCGGTTGCTCGAATTTATCGACGCCTGAGTCGCGATGCATTTCAAGCCACTTATGCTCGCCGCAGCGGTGATACTCGTTCTCGTAGGGGCGCTTCTCCCATTCGCCGGCGCTGAACTCGTGCGCGCTGATGGAGCGCCAGCACCATCGCCGTCAATAACTGGGCAACCGATTCCGACCGAATGGCCGGGGTACAGCCGACTCAAAGAACTGACCGACGCGCAATACTACTATATCGCACGCCCAAATAACGTGAAGGCCCATCCGGTACCCCCGGAATATCAGACGAGCATGCCACGAGACATGCACATCCAATGCCTAGATTGGTATCGACTTCCACGCTCTGTTAAAACCGCCGCCGAAGCCGTTCCGAGCAAATTCAAGTATGTGATAACGACGTGTGAATGCTGGCACGAAAAGCAAATACCAGCGACGCCAAGACCGGGTGCTAGGTAAGCGCAGCGTTTACTCCTCAGTGTGAACTTCGGTTTTCGCGCGCTCTTGCAGTTCCGCGACGACTGAAGAATCTGCCAATGTCGTTGTATCTCCGAGCATCCGGCCTTCGGCGATGTCGCGCAGTAAGCGCCGCATAATTTTTCCGCTGCGCGTTTTCGGAAGCTCTTGCGTGAACGTCAGGTACTTCGGCGTTGTGAATTTGCCGAGTTTCTCGCCAACGTGCTTCCGCAGTTCATCGCCAAGATCGTGACTGCCCGCATCGCTGCCGCGCAGCGAGACGAACGCTACGATGGCTTGCCCGGTGACATCGTCAACTTTGCCAACGACAGCCGCTTCGGCAACGCGCGGATGTTCCACCAGCGCGCTCTCTATTTCAGTAGTAGAAATGCGATGGCCGCTTACGTTCATCACGTCGTCGATGCGGCCCATGAACCAATAGTTGCCTTCATGGTCGCGCCGGCAGCCGTCGCCCGCCAAGTACTTGTGCGGGAATTTCGACCAATACGTTTCCTTGTAGCGCTCGTCGTCGCCCCAAATGCCTCGCAGCATCGAAGGCCAGGGGCGTGTCAGCACAATATATCCTCCCCCGCCGAGTGGAACACTTTCATTCTTGTCATTGACGATATCCACACCGATGCCGGGTAATGGATGCGTCGCGCTTCCCGGCAGTGTTGTAGTAAGGCCGGGTAACGGGCTGATCATAATTCCGCCCGTTTCCGTTTGCCACCAAGTGTCGACTACCGGGCATTTCCCGCCGCCGATATGATCGCGGTACCACATCCATGCTTCGGGGTTGATCGGTTCACCCACGGATCCCAACAGCCGCAGCGATGAGAGATCGTGCTTTTGCGGATACTCTACGCCCCACTTCATGAACGTGCGAATCGCGGTTGGTGCAGTGTAGAGAATGTTGACTTTATAACGCTCGACAATTTCCCAGAGCCTGTCCTTGTCGGGGAAATCGGGGGTGCCTTCGTAAATGACCGACGTTGCGCCGTTGCACAGCGGACCGTAGACGATGTACGAATGGCCCGTCACCCAACCGATATCCGCGGCGCACCAGTATACATCGTCATCTTTGAGATCGAAGACGAGCTTGTGTGTTGACGTCACCCCGGTGAGATAACCACCCGTTGTGTGTTTGATGCCTTTTGGTTTGGCGGTTGTTCCGCTCGTATACAAAAGGAACAACAGATCTTCGGCATTCATGCGTTCCGGCTCGCATTGTGCCGATTGGCCGCCGATCGCATCGTGCCACCACACGTCGCGGCCTTCTTTCATCTCAACCGGGTCACCGACGCGCTTTGCAACAATGCAGTGTTTGATCGACGGCGTCTCTTTCATCGCTTCATCGCAGTTTGCTTTGAGCGCAATTTTCTTGCCGCGGCGCCAGCCCTGATCGGCCGTGATGAGAGCGACGCATTGCGAATCGTTAACGCGATCCACAATCGAATCCGGCGAGAAGCCGCCGAAGATCACGGAATGTGCGGCACCGATGCGTGCGCACGCGAGCATCGCAACAGGCAACTCAGGAATCATCGGCATGTAGATCGCGACGCGGTCGCCCTTTTTGACGCCGAGTTTGCGCAGGCCGTTTGCAAACCGGCACACATCGTCGAGCAGCTGCTGATAGGTAATCGTCCAACGATCGCCCGGCTCGCCTTCATAGTAGTAGGCAATGCGCGAGCCCTTGCCGCCGCGCACGTGACGATCAAGTGCGTTGACGCACGCATTGAGTTCGCCGTCTGAAAACCACTTGGCGAACGGCTCATTCCATTCGAGCGTCTTTGTGAACGGCTTCATCCATTCCAATTTGCGCGCCCAGGAAGCCCAGAAAGCCTGGTAGTCGGCTTCGGCTTCTTCATAGATTCCGGGTTGCGCGTTGGCCTTAGCGGCGAAATCGGGAGGCGGTGGAAAGTGCCGGTGCTCGTGCGAGAGCGCTTCAATGCCTTGAGCGGTAGTCATGGTGCGAAATACCTGAGGTGAGCGTCATGGGCCTGCCGAATAGAGCGTTGTGAAGATGATGCGGCTTGTGCTTATTCTTGCGTTCGTCATTGCGCTCGGTTCGAACGCCGACGCGCGACGCAGCCACGAGCCCTCGACGGGCTTAGCAAAGCTTCATTACAACCAAGCGCCGCCGGATTTTACCTTTCCGGAAGGCTCGGGCTACGCCAAGGTCTCGCAGCTTCTGGGCAAACCGGTCGTCATCAATTTTTGGACGACATGGTGTCACGCGTGCGTCGATGAGATGCCGCATTTCGTGCACTTACAACAGACCTACGGCGACAAAGTGGCCTTCATTTCGCTTTCAAACGAGCCGCAGGGCACGGCCCGCGCCTTTCTCGCGCAGCATCACTTGCCGATTCCGCTCCTGGAAGATCCGAGCAACGTGATCTTTGGCGCTTATTCCGTCCAGCTCTACCCGGTAACGGTCGTTGTGGACGCCCGGGGCGGGGTGTCGTACGTCTCGGTCGGGGGCCTGGATTGGGACGAGCTCCAGGGGGCCGTAAGCAAAGCTTTTGCCTCGAAATAGACCTTAGGCTTGGCAGTCCCTGCAGCTGACTGCTAAAATGTCGCTATGAAGAACGTTCCCGGCGCGCTGGATAAACGGAAGGCGTATATCCTCGCCACCGTTGTCTATGAGTACGTCGCGACCGCCGAGCCCGTCGGGTCCAATACGCTCACCCAGAAATACAACCTCGGGGTGAGTTCGGCGACGATCCGCAATGAGATGGCCGAGCTCGAGGCCTTGGGCTACCTGGACCAGCCGCACGCCTCGGCCGGCCGCATTCCCTCAGACGCCGGCTACCGCACCTACGTCGATGCGCTCATGCAGCCCGAACAATTGCCGGTGCCCGAGCGACGCCGCATTCAAGACGAGCTTCGCGAGGCAAGCCGGGAGCTAGACGACGTTATTGAAACGACCACGCGTTTGCTCGGCCGTCTTTCGAACAACGTGGCCTTCGTCGTAACGCCGCCAACCGAGTCGCATGCATTCCGGCACGTTCAAATGATTTGGCTGAGCGCACAAACCGGCGTCGCCGTTGTGATGACCTCGATGGGGACGGCCGCGCAAACGATGTTCGAACTGCAGAATGATGTCACGCCCGATGACTTAACGCGCCTCTCTAATGCGCTCAATGCGCGCTTAGGCGGCAAGCTGCTTGGCGAAATCAAGGATGCCGACGTCGCCGCCGCCGTTGCGGAAATCGGCCTTAACGACGACGTGCGCGTCGCCGTCATGAATGCACCGCGTTCGGCACGCTCCTCGGAGACGCCGCACATCAGCTCGGCAGGCGCGCAAAACTTGTTGGATCAACCCGAATTTCACGATTTGAGAAAGCTGCGATCGATTCTGAACATTGTCGAAGAGCAAAAGACGCTCTACGATTTGGTTGCCGATTCGATGGGCAAAGAATCCGCCAGCGTCAAGATCGGGCACGAACTGGGGTCCGACGACATTATGGAATGCAGCGTGGTGACGGTTCCTTACCGCTTTGGCGAGCATGCGATCGGCATGCTTGCAATTCTTGGGCCGCGGCGCATGCCGTACGCCCGTTTAATGGCGCTCGCTTCGGGTACTGCTGAAACGTTGAGCGAACGCCTCTCAGACGTCGAAATAAAGTAGGGAAATGCCGACCACCGATTTTTATGAAATTTTAGGCGTGCCTCGTGGCGCCTCGGGCGATGACATAAAAAAAGCGTACCGCGCACTTGCGCGCACGCATCACCCCGACGTCGCCGAAGATAAGGCGCAGGCCGAGCACCACTTCAAGGAGATCAACGAAGCCTACGAAGTGCTCTCCGATCCGCGCAAGCGCGAGCAGTACGACCGTTTCGGGCATGCGGGCAACGGCGTCGGTGCGGGCGGGTTTAGCGACTTCGGCGGATTCACGAACGGCTTTGGCGCCGGCGGATTCGGCGAGATTTTTGATATGTTCTTCAGCGAAGCGCGCACTGCCGGCCCGCAAGCGCGGCGCAACGGCCCCTCGCGTGGCTCGGATTTGCGCTACGATTTAGAAATTACGCTCGAAGAAGCGTTTGGCGGCAGCACCAAAGAGATTAACTTCAATCATCTCTCCTCGTGCGAACAGTGCAAGGGCAGCGGTGCAGAACCCGGTACGCTGGTTGTTCCGTGCGACCGGTGCGGTGCGAGCGGCGTGATGCGGCAAGTACGCCAAACGCCGCTGGGACAATTCGTCACACAATCGACCTGCAACAAATGCATGGGCGATGGACAGGTCGTTCAAACGCCGTGTACGTCGTGCGCCGGCCGCGGGCGAAAAGAAGTTGAGCGTAAGTTGACCGTGCGGGTTCCGGCGGGCGTCGATGACGGCAGTCGTATTCGCATCGCGGGCAGCGGCGAAGCGGGTATTCGCGGTGGTCCGGCGGGGGATCTGTATGTGTACCTCGCGGTTGTTCCGCATCCCAAGTTTCGCCGCGATGGTCTCGATACGATGACCGATCTTGTGGTGTCATTCCCGCAAGCTGCGCTTGGCGGCCATGTGAAAGTCGGCTCGCTCGACGGAGAGCTCTCACTCGCACTTCATCCGGGAACACAGAGTGGTACGCGATATAAGATGAAGGGGCACGGGATGCCGAGCGTGCGTGGAACGCAGCGCGGCGATCACCTCGTGACCGTTCACGTCGCGGTTCCGGCGAAGTTGACCAAACGCCAACGCGAGTTACTCGAAGAGTATGCGCGCGCCGGCGGCGACCGCGTCGAAGAGAAAAACTTTTTCGATCGCGTCAAAGACGCGTTCAAGCCCGATTAGCAGCCGCTTCTTCGTCGAGGGTACGCACGAGCTGGGCGAGGTTGTCGAACTGCTCGGCGGCGACGCACGCAAAGTCGTTGCAGTCCTGCGCATGAACTCCGGCGATACGATTGAAGTGATCGATTCGGCGGCGCAGCGTTTTTCCGCGACACTCACGCTTGCCAATCATCGCGTCACCGCGCACCTCGATACGCTTTCGACGGCTTCTGAGATCGCCGGCCGCTGGCGCATTACGCTCGCGCAAGCGTTGCCCAAGGGCCAGAAGATGGACTTCGTCATCGAGAAAGCAACCGAACTGGGAATCGCGGAGATCTTTCCGCTGTTCTGCGAGCGCACGGTTGTCGACGATGTGGGTCCCGGCAAATTGGAGCGCTGGCGGCGCTTGGCAAAGACCGCCGCTCAACAATGCGGCCGCTCCACGGTTCCCGAAGTCAACGACGCGCAATCGCTGACCGGCTTCGTTCCGTGTTTTAAGAATTACGATACGATTCTTTTTCCGTGGGAACTGGCCGGTCCGCAGCCATTGCGCGAAACGCTTCCGCCACTGGTCGAGCGGGCGCGCGAAATCCTGATCATTATCGGACCGGAGGGTGGTTTTTCCAGCGATGAAGCCGCGCGCGCGAAGGACGCCGGTGCGCACCTTATCTCGCTCGGAACACGGATTTTGCGAACCGAGACCGCTGCGCTTGTGGTTTTGGCGATCTTAAATTATGTGAGTTAACCGGAACCTGTGCGCGGGCCGTCGTATACCCTCAGGTTGATATGAGTAAACGTTTGGAAGAGCTGCAACCCGGCACATCCGTATTTGTGGGCGACGAGCAAGTAGGCGAAGTTCGTGGGGTGTATAGCATTGGTGAGTCCAAGCTCGCCGAATACATCAACGTTCTGTGGAGTTCGCGGGCTGCGGAACTGCTGGTTCCCACAACAGAGGTGCGGGATATCGAGGATCGCGGCGTTATTCTGCAGGGGCCGGACGAGAGCTATGTGGACCTCGCCGTCTTCGATTCCCCCGCGCATCCTGAGATAACGCGCCTCGACGCATGAGCATGAAATTCTCCATCGTCATCCCCACGTATAATGAAGCTGGCGGCATCGAGCGGCTTATCGTGGGGTTGGACGATGTCTTCAAGCGTAACAATCTCGACGGCGAAATCATCATCGTCGACGACAACTCGCCCGACGGTACCGGTGCGATTGTGGACCGCCTCTCGCAAACCCATCCGGTACGCTGCCTGCACCGGCCCGGCAAGATGGGCCTTTCAAGCGGTGTAATAGACGGTTGGAAATTTGCGCGCCCGGATTCCGAAGCGCTCGGAGCCATGGACGGCGACTTCAGCCACGACATCAATGTTTTACCGAAGATGGTGGAAGCACTCGAAAGCGGCGGCTATGGTCTCGCCATCGGCAGCCGGTACGTTCCGGGCGGCGGCATCGAAAATTGGCCGCTCAAACGCAAGATCACCTCGCTCGTTGCGATCTCGCTCGCCAAACCGCTCACCAAAGTCAAAGATATTACCAGCGGATATTTCCTTGTGAAGCGCTCGGCGATCCAAGGCGTCGACCTCGATCCGATTGGTTTTAAGATCGGCCTGGAAGTGATTGCCAAAGCGCATTACGGCAATGTGCTTGAGGTCCCGTTCGTCTTTACCGATCGAGTGGCCGGCGAATCGAAACTCAACCAAAAAGAAATCTTCAATTACCTCAAGCAGCTTGGAAAGATTTACTTCGGAAAATTCCGGCCGAGGGCGGAACGCCTTAACTAATGGCGATGCCGGAGTGGCTGCGCAGACGGCGCAATAAGCACGAAACAACTGAAGACGCGGCGCAGTGGACCAAGTGTCCGAAATGTGGTGAGGTGCTGTACCGCAAGGATTTAGCTGCCAATCTTTCGGTGTGCCCAAAATGCCACTACCATTTCCGCATGCACGCTTTCGATCGCGTCTCGATGATTATCGATAGTGATTTCAACGAAATCGGAAATGAAGTAGTCCCCGGCGATCCGCTCAAGTGGACCGATACCAAGAGTTATCCCGACAAACTCGCCGCGGCGCGCGAAAAATCGCAACTGACCGAAGGCGTTGTGTGCGGTTTTGGAACCATCGCGGGGCATGCGGTTGCGCTCGCGGTGATGGATTTTAATTTCCGCGGCGGCACGATGGGAACCGTTGTCGGCGAACGTATCGCAATGCTGCTCGAAGAGGCGCGCAAGCGCAAAGTGCCGTGCATCATCTTTACTGCGAGCGGCGGAGCGCGTATGGAAGAAGGGATGCTTGCGCTCATGCAAATGGCCAAGGTTACCGCGGCCGTGAGCCGTTTCATGGGCGACGGCAATTTCTTCCTCACCGTGCTCACCGATCCGACGACGGGCGGCGTATCGGCGTCTTTTGCCTTCCAGGGCGACATCATCATCGGCGAGGCGCGTGCGATGATCGGGTTTGCCGGGCGGCGCGTTATCGAGCAGACGATCCGTCAGAAACTTCCCGATAACTTTCAAACCGCGGAGTTTCTGCTCGAAAAAGGCCACATCGATATGGTGGTTGAGCGCAGCCATATGAAAGAGACGCTCGCGCGCCTGCTTGACTATACGGCAAAGAAAGCGCCGGTCGCCGTATGAACGTCATCGTCGAACGCGAGAAGAAATTGCTCGAACTCGAGAAGACGATCACGGATCTGCGCTCGGCGGCCGCCACGCAGCCCAGCCTCTCCACGGCGATTGAGGCGCTGCAAGACGAGTATAAGAAGATTCAGCGCGATGTCTTCGGGTCGATGACCCCGTGGCAGAAAGTCAACATGTCGCGCCATCCCGAGCGGCCGACGTCCTCCGACTATATCGCGCGGCTCGAGACCTTCGATCAACTGCACGGAGACCGCCATTTTCGCGATGATCCAGCCGTTACGGGCGGGCTTGCGAAGCTCGGTGAACGCAGTGTGATGGTGATTGCGCAGCAACGTGGCCGCGATACCAAGGAGAATCTCAAGCTCAACTTCGGCATGGTCACCCCAGAGGGGTATCGCAAGGTCAAGCGACTTATCGACCTCGCGTCCCGTTTGGGCATTCCGGTCGTGACGTTTGTTGACACGAAGGGTGCCGATCCCGGCATCGGGTCCGAAGAACGCGCACAGTCCGAGGCGATCGCGCAGTGTCTCTACTCGCTAACCGTTGCCCGTGTGCCGATCGTGGCCACCGTGGTAGGTGAAGGCGGCAGCGGCGGCGCGCTCGCGCTCGCAATTGCCGATCATGTAATGATGCTTGAGCACAGCACCTACTCGGTTGCTTCCCCCGAAGGCTGCGCCGCAATTCTGTGGGGCGATGCGGCAAAGGCGGAAGAAGCGGCGTCGCACTTGAAGTTAACGTCTCAGGACCTGCTGGGATTCGGGATTATCGATGAAATCATCCCCGAACCACTGGGCGGGGCGCACCGCGACGCGCCGGCTTTGATTGCAACGACCTTGCAAAAAATCGAAGAAGCGCTCGCGAGATTGTCGGCCTTGAGCGCCGAGGATTTGGTTGAGGAACGCTATCGCAAATATCGGCGTATCGGCGCATGGCAGGTAGAGCGTCAGACAGCAGTAGCGATCAGCGGATGAAACGCAAAGGGCGTTCTCATCAAGGCCTTCGTCTCTTTAGCCGTCTGGCCGTCGCAATGATGTCGCTCATTGTGTTTGCACTTGTCGGCGTTCAATTCGCGCACATCATCGATCGTAACGTTGCGATGGGCCGCTCTTTGCACGAGATTGGATCCGACGTGCAAACGTTGCGCGAACGCAAGCGCGAGCAGGAGCGCGAGCTCATTCGCTTGAGCGATCCGGCCGGTTCCGTTCCCGAGATTCACGATCGTCTGCATCTGGTTGGGCCCAAAGAAACCATCATCTATCTGCGGGCTCCCAAACCACCCGCACCGTGACGCAGCGCGTTCGCGGGACCGTCATCAACGTGCATATGTTTGGGGCGACCGTTCGTTTGGAAAATGGGGAGATGGCCTCCGTTCCGATTGGCGACGTGAATGCCAACCGGGCGACGTACACGCGGGCGCTTTCCGCCAAGACCGACTTGCCGTTCGATGCCCATCCGGGCACTCGCCACAAGATTCTGGTGCTGGCCAAGACGCGTATCGATGAACCCATCGACCCATCGTCGGCGCCGCCCGAGATTACGGATGAACATCTCGAGGGGCAGATTGCAAGTTATCTTAAGGAAACGCAAGAGTGGGAAGCTGAGGACGCGCCGGCCGCACACGAGCGCCACTTTCTGCGCAAGAAACGCCGCGCCGCATTCTTTGAATCACGCCATTCCAAAGACCGCTAATGGCTGATACATCAGCCGTCATCTCCATCGGCACGAACTCCACGCGAATGCTGCTAGTGGATTGGTCGGCCAAACGGTTCGGGCTGTTCGGCGGTCACGCGACGCGCATCGTCAAGCAACGCTCGACCGGCACGCGCATTGGGGAAGGTCTGGCAGAATCGGGCCGTCTCGATGAAGTCGCTATGCGCCGTACGCTTGAAGTCGTCCAAGAATACATGAATGAATTGCGCGGCAAGACGGAACGCTTGCACGCGATTGCAACCAGCGCGCTGCGCCGTGCCGAGAATGCCGATGAATTCATCAGGCAGATTCGCGACATCACGGGCGTGAAGCTCAATATTCTTGATGGCAAAGAAGAAGCCGCCGCGTCGTTCCGTGGCGCGGTGCCGTCATTGGATGACGTGGAGAACGAGCGAGTCGGTGTGATCGATGCAGGCGGCGGCAGCACGGAGTACGCCGTCGGTGAACACGAGCATCCGGGTCACAGTCTCTCGTGCGAAATCGGAGCCGTGCGATTGACGGAGTGGTTCCCGGCCCTGGCCGGCGAAGACGGCATGGTCGACAATCAAACGATCGACAAAGCACGCGCGAAAGCACGCGAGTTGCTTGACCGGATCACCTCGCTCCCCTCGGTCACGGCGATTGCAATCGTCGGCGGAAGTGCTACGACCGCACTTTCGGTGGTGCGCGGACACCATGCGCACTTTGGTGATCAAATTCTGAGACGCGCCAAATTGCGCGACGCCTTCAATATGCTCTGCGAACTACCTTTTGAGAAGCGCAAAACTGTTCCGGGAATGAATCCGCAGCGCGCTGATATTTTACCGGCAGGGATGTTGATTTTGGATACCGCGCTGGAACTGCTCGGTAAGAATGAGGCGACGGTTAGTTACACCGATTTGCTTTTCGGCTACTTGCTGCTCGAGCGCGAAGGTAGTCTCTACCTGACGTGAACATCGGCCTGGTCTCCGATACGCACATGTTTCGTTTCTCGAAGGCGCTGCCACGCGAACTCGTTCGCGGATTTCGCGAACAGAATGTCAGCGCGATCCTGCACATGGGCGATTTTACCGACATCGGGATTGTCGAACACTTTGAAGCCATTGCGCCGTTTGACGCGGTTGCCGGAAACAATGACAATGACGCAATCGTGCAGCGGTTCGGGCGCAAGAAAATCGTAGAGATCGGCGAGGTACGTATCGGTATGGTGCACGGCGATAGCTTCACGGGAAAAACGCTACGCGTCGCGCAAAACGCCTTTTTGGATGAACGCGTCGATGCGATTCTGTTCGGCCATTCGCACCAGCCGTATTGCCAACTGCACGGAAAAACGTGGATCGTCAATCCCGGCTCGCCGACCGATAAACGCCTGCAGCCGCAATTTTCCTACTGCATTCTCACCATCGAGAACGACACCATTACCCCACAGCTGTACTACTACAGCGACAAGTCTCCAGTGTCACCCTGAGCCTGTCGAAGCATGGGCGAGGCAAAATGCCCGAAGCCGCGAATCAAAGCCCTGCCATGGGATGATGGTGGAACTGGTAGACACAACAGACTTAAAATCTGTCGCTCGAGAGAGCATCCGGGTTCGATTCCCGGTCATCCCA
>JACRUB010000207.1:0-8858 GCA_014305015.1 Vulcanimicrobiota bacterium
ACCATGGCCGCCCCGCTAGCGGAAAGAGCAGCGGCACCATCAAGATCGTGACGAGCAACGCCGCGCCGAAAACGATTGGAAATGAAAGCGTGAAACTTTGAAAGCGCGGAATAACTCGTGAGAGCGCTCCAAGCCCGAATTGAATGACAAAGATCAGCGCGATTGCCGGACCCGCAGTAAGCGCCGCTGCTTTGAGAATCAAGACCGGGAGCGAGATCGCAAACTGCTGCCACGCAAGCGCGCCAACCAGCGCACCCGGCGGCAATCTAGAAAAGCCGTCCGCAAAGACGCGAATCACGATTTGATACCCGTCGAGCAAAAAGAACGCCGCGAGAAACGTAAGCGACCAAATTCTTCCGAAGCCACTTGAGGCTGCAATCGCGGCATTCGGGACGCTTCCGCGAATGCCGACGTAATCATCAAGTGCGCGGCCACCCGAATATGCACCATCGTAGAGTACCGAGGCGCCAACGCCGATAGCTGCGCCGACTGCAAGTTCGCTTGCCAGCGCAAAAACGAATGCGAGCCCTTCGAAGGCATGATGCGTTTGGATGCCGGGCACTAATCCAACCGCGAGTACGAGCGCAAGACCGGCCCGCACGGACGGCGGCACGCTGGGATGCGAAAAGCCCGGTGCTCGAAACACGAATCCCGCACAACGCGCAAAAACCAACAGGCCGTCGCTGCTCATAACCCGTGCACGATTCCGGGAAGCTGACGTAACGCGTCGGTAAACAGCCCCGCGCACAACCGCATTCCAAACGCTCCGAAGATCGCAATCGAGAAGCCTACCGCGAGGAGTTTTGGCAAAAGCGAGAGGGTCTGTTCTTGAACCTGGGTTGCGGCCTGGAGCACGGCGATGATGGTACCGACTGCCGTAGCGATGAGCAGAACCGGAACACACAACACGGCCGCGACAACGAGCGACTCGCGCAAAAGACCGTCGAACGCTTCCATGACACTAGCGTACCGGGGGCTTGTTGCCGGGTTGCTAACGCGGTATTAGGTCAGATAAAGCCCCGTGCGCGGCGCGGGCTGCCAGGCCGTAGCGGCGAGCAGAGCTGAGACAACCGCGCGGGTTGCCGGCGATTTGTTAAGCGTATAAAAATGAATTCCGGGGGCCCCGCGTTTGAGCAGATCCGTCGCTTGGAGGGTCGCGTACGAAACGCCGAGCTCCTTAACCGCTTCGGGCTCATCCGCGCGCGCCTCCAATTCAGCCAACAACTTTGGATGCATTGAGGAGCCGCAAAGCTGGGCGATGCGGGCAATTTGCTTGTAGTTCGTGATCGGCCACAGCCCGGGGAGAATTGGCACATGCACACCTGCGGCGCGCACACGGTCAACGAATTGAAAATACGCATCATTGTCGAAACAAATCTGCGTCACGAGAAACTCCGCGCCGGCTTCGACCTTTTCAACGAGGTGCTTGATGTCGTCTTCCGGCGAGACCGCTTGCGGATGCGTCTCGGGGTAACATGCGGCGCCGATCGAGAAGTCAAAATCCGCCTTGAGCATGCCAATGAGTTCCGAAGCATATTTGAACCCGTTCGGATCGGGCTCGAAATCGGCCTGACCACGCGGCGGGTCGCCGCGCAGAGCCATAATATTTTCGATATTTGCGGCTCTGAGCTCGTAAAACAATTCGCGCAGCTCACGCTTGGACGCGCCGACGCACGTGACGTGCATCATCGTCGTGATCCCCACCTCGTTTTGAATCCGCTTCGAGACCTCCACCGTTCGTGTACGCGTTGAACCACCGGCGCCGTACGTGATCGAAACGTAGGCGGGGCGCAGCGGTCGCAACGTTTCGAGCGTGACAAACAACTCTTCAACACCGGCATCGTCTTGGGGCGGAAAGAACTCGAATGAGAAAAACGGGCGTTTGGTCCGAAGAGCCTCGCTAATGCGCATATGCTGCCTTCTTAGCGGAAACTGGAAACGACGCCTCCGCACACGAGCGCCCAGCCGTCGACCATCACGAAGAGCAGCAGTTTGGCCGGCAACGAAATCACGGGCGGGCTGAGCATAAACATACCGAGGCCCATTAAGATTGAGGCGACAGCCAAATCAATTGCGACGAAGGGCAAATAGAGCGCGAAACCAATTGCAAACGCGCTGCGCAATTCGCCCACCACAAAGGCCGGGATCAAGACAAATGTGGGCGCATCTTGGGCGCTCTGGACGTCTTGATGCGCCACGTGCGAGAACAGCGCGATATCTTTCATGCGTGTTTGCCGCAACATAAACCCCCGTAGCGGCTGGGCCGCTCGATCGATCAGCTGAGCCTGCGAGATGCGTCCTTGGCTGTACGGATCGATCGCATCGTGCGAAATCTGCGTGATCGTCGGCGACATAATGACGAGTGTGAGCACCAGCGCAAGCCCGGTCAGAACCGTATTCGGCGGCAACGCCGCGGCACCGATTGCCGAGCGCACCAGCGAGAGCACGACGACGATCCGGACAAACGAGGTGGACATCACGAGAAGAAACGGTGCAAGCGAGAGCACTGTCAGTCCGGCGAGTACATCTAGCGGTAAGGTGGCATGTGCGTGATTGGCAACGGTGAGCAGGCTGTTCATGTACCAACGGTAAGCGGGCAGAGTTTCCGCCTTATGAACCCGGCTTTACAACTCTGCTAGAATAGTCGAATGCCGGTCAGCGCCCCACACGTCTTCTCGACCCCACGCCTCGTTGCCGAACGCATAGAGCAGCGCCATTATAGCGAGCTCCGGATGTTGGACGCCGACCCTGAAGTGATGAAGACTTTGGGTGGCGCAGTGTTTGAGCCCGAAGAGACGCGTGATTCTCTTGGACGCAATCTTAAGCGCTGGGCGGATCATGGATACGGCCTGTGGATGTTTTACCTTGCGGATACGCACGAATTCGTCGGCCGCGGCACGCTCCAGCATTTTCCTCTCGACGGAATTGACGTCGTTGAAGTCGGGTACGCCTTGCGCCCGGCGTTTTGGAATCAGGGATTCGCACCGGAAATGACCATGGCGATGCTGCAAATCGGTTTCGAACAACGGGGAATGAGCGAGATCTACGCACTGACCTTGCCGGCTAATCTCAAATCGCAACGCGTCATGCAAAAAAGCGGGCTGACGTACCAGCGCGATTTCATTTATAGAGAAAAATGGCCGAGCGTCTTATATAGAATAACGGCGGACGAGTGGCAAAGCACGCGGTGAAGTTTCGTATCTACTGCGCAATGAGTCTCGACGGATTCATCGCCGATCACAACGGTAGCGTCGGGTTTCTCGATGCATTCAACGATCAAGATTACGGCTACAAAGAATTCCTCACCTCGATCAGGACCGTCGTCATGGGCCGGCGGAGTTACGAATTCGCGCGCACACTGGGGTCGTGGGAGTACACGGGGAAACGTTCGATCATCCTGACGTCACAAACGCTCGGAAGTTTACCCCCGGAAGTTGATACGACGCCCGGGCCCGTCGAGACGCTCGCAGCGGATCTTCGAGAACATGCAGCCGGGGACGTTTGGATCATGGGCGGCGGAGCGGCCATGGGCGCATTTCTCGACGCGGGCGCGGTCGATACGATGGAACTCTACGTCGTGCCGGTTTTACTCGGACGAGGCGTGCGGCTCTTTACGCGCAGTGGACCGCCTGTGAGTATGAAGCTCTTGGAGACGAAGAAGTTTGCGAACGGCGTCGTTCGCACGCTCTACGAAAAATAGCTGTTAGCTGTGATGCGGGACGGGCTTTTGAATCAGCTCCGTTACGCGGACGCCAAAGTTTTCGTCGATGGCGACGACTTCGCCACGCGCGACGAGTTTATTATTGACGAGCAGATCGACGGGGCCGCCGGCCAGGCGATCGAGTTCTACAATCGAGCCGGTTCCGAGCTTGAGGATGTCTTGCACCATCATCTTGCACTTACCGAGTTCCGCCGTCACTTGCAACTTGACGTTCATCAGCAAATCGAGGTTCTGGGTGTCCGCCACGCCGTTCTTCTGCCCTTCGGTACCTTGTGCCATTAAAGAGACCCGCCTTTCGGACCGTCAGCCACGGCGAACGCACTCTGTCCGCCGAGCGCTCCGCACTCTCCGCGGGCTACTATCCGTCCGGCAAGCTTAAGCACGGCCGGAGCGCCTACCTTCGTTTTCATGCGAAGCGTGGTGTTAGGTTGGAGTAAAAGAAGTTCGGCCGCCTCCATGTCGCCGGTCGCGAATTCGGCGGTCAGCTCGAGTTCCACATCCAGCAAATCCTCGATTCGCAGGCACATATGCCCGGCCGGCTGCGGATCGCGCGTCAGCGCGACACCGATTCTGACCTCAATCGCTCCATCCAGAAGTAGTTCAAAATAGGTTACGAACCCCGTTCGCTCGGTCGTTCGATCGATCGAGAGTTTCTCCGGTGCGCCGCAAACCGGCGAAAGCGTGGCCGCAAGTGACCGCAACACACGAGCGAGCACTTCATCTTCGATGGGTGAAAGCGGGCGCGATTTTTCCGGCCGCTCTCCGAAGACGGCGCCCACGAGTCCCAGCGCATCGTCGCGGCGCAGAATAAGCGCTGCATCGCTGAGCGGGGCACGAACGCGAAACATCATGGCGTCGGCTGTGATGAGCTCCCATGCCGCAGGATCCGGTACGACGGGCTCGAGCAATCGCACGTTCACGCGCGCTCCAAGTTGCGCGCAAAGCGTTTCGCGTACGCCGCTAGCAACAACGCATGCGGCCGAAACCGGCAGCGACGAGCGCCGCGTAAACCGCGCGCCCCGAATCCGCCGGCCTTCGTAGCGTTCTACCGCGTTCTCGAAGGTTAGCGCTGCAATCACTTCAGGAGATCCATCGCGGTTTTTTCAACGTGCCCTTGAGCAGAGTGCGCTGCGCGCAGCGCATCAAAGGCCATATACGCTTCCTGTAACCGCTCAATCCCAAGATCAAAGTCCACGTGGCTCTGCTCTTCTTGATGCGGGGCGAGCGGGCCGAAGTTTCCGTCTCCGGGAACGCCGGTGTGCGGAGTAACGTTCGGCGGTGCAACCGAGTGCGTGGCATCGAGCGCTTGCAACTGTGTTGCGGCTGAAAAGCGCGCCAGCGCCAACCGCCCAACAACGACACGCGTTTGCTCTTGCTTGCCGCTGCTCGGATCGATTGCCGTACGTCCGTACGTTACGCAGCCATCGGCACCGATTTGCAAGTCGGCGGTACGTCCTAAGGCAACATCCACCGGGTCCATACGCAGCGGCGCGAGCGCTCCGGTGGTTTTGTCATAGCCGAGCACCGGCTGGTTCGAGCGGTCGACCAGCATGTTTTCCTGCAAATGAAAACCGCCGTCGCGTGAATAGGTTTGGCGGCCACGTTCATCCGTTCCGACAAAATATGAATCCGCAGGCGCGGCCGCACAGAGCGGATCGAGCGTAAATTTTGATTGAACCGGGCGAGCGACATCGCCACGAACGGGCGTCGCTCCGGGTGTAAACGCAGACCGCAAGTCTTGCTGCCGGCGCGCGATTTCATCCAATGCGCGCGCGGTCGATGTTGAAACCATCATCGCGCAAGTCCCCCGACTCGAGCCTGTACGCTCAGCCCACGTAGCGAGAGCGCGTAGCGCGCCTGTGAAAGGGCTCGAGCCACAATTTCGCGCGCAGCGGGCGGGCAGAGAGCTACGATTTGCGTCTGGCTGCCGTGTTGTTGAAGCAAAATCTGCACGCGGCCGCGCGCACCCTCGAGTGCAAACGAAGCATGCTTGGGGGGCGTCTTGGGCCGCAGAAATGTTTGTTCGATTTTTTCGGCAAGCTTGGTGCGCAAAACGCGGCGGTCATTCGCGGGCACGCCGGGGAGCGCGAGTGCCGCGCCGGCGCGCACGGCCATATTCAGTGGTACCGGAGCCGCTTTGCCGAATGCAGCCGCGCCCGGCACATGCGCCTGCGCAACGGATGTACGCCCATGTGCGGCTCTCGCAGGAGACGCGTCGTCGCTCGCATGCCCCTTATGCATATGCAAGGCCGAATACCAGGCTTCAGAGAGCGCGCGGCGATCGCATAGGGCAACGGGTGTGCTAAGAACGGAGAACGCGGGTGCTGCTTGCGTATTCATGAAGCAACTCTATCGCCCAGGCTTGTGCAGGCCATAGCCGAGTTGTTACCGATTTTTTTTACGTGTGGGGCGCGCAATAGGCAGACGGCGATCGACGGGCAACGGGTCCGGGTTTGTGGTCTTGAGGCCATCGGCGAATGACGGGTGCGCGGGGTTTAGTAGCACGTTGTACTCGATACGCGCAACCGCGCTCGGCACCAGCAACGCCATCGATCGTTGCTCCGCAACCCATATGTTACCGAAGGTTTGCAGAGCGGGCGGAGCTGGAAACTCGTACCAATCCGTCGGCAACGCTCTGAAGTCAATACGCTCGATCAAATTATCCTGAATATCGACGAGCGAATACACATAGTCTGCGGGCAGTTCGCGATTACCCGAATTGGCGATTATTTCCAAAAGTGCAAGCGATAATGTCGATGCCGTGTAAATCATGGCGACGTCCGGCGAATTCCATCGGCTCCCGTAAAGGCGCGAGCCCTCCCCGGTAAATGCCGTCGCGGCCTGCCACGAGCGGTACACACGAACTACCCGCAAATGTTCTAGCTGAAGACGCCGTGCTCGATACGACCCAGAACTTGCTCTACGAGTCGGGTTCCGATTTCCGTATCGAGCAGGTCAATGGGCCGCCGCAAGTTGAGAGCACGATTCTTCTCGTGCAACCATTCGATGCCGCCCTCATCGCCCAGTGCCTTCTTCGCAAAGGCAACCGCACGTGCAACGCGCAGCACACTATTTGCCTCGATCGGCTTGAGCGATTCGTTCGCGGCCGCCCGGCGATCGTACGTGCGCGGGCTCATTCCAATTGCAGAGAGCAACGGCAAGATCGCGGAGGCGCTGTTAGAGGCCAGCTCGCTGATGACCCGTGCGGGGATGCCCGCGCGCACGATGCGCAGGAGATCTTCATCTCCGGCGACCCGGTGTTTGAGCGTCCTCGTCCCACCGAGGAGCTTCGCGATCGTGGCGGCTTCAGTCATATGTCTTATTATATACCGCCAAATGGCGGGTTCGCAATCCCTAAGGGGTATGCCAGGTCGGGGCGTCGGGCTGCGGCGGAATGCGATCGTGACCGTCGTTGAAATTCGAGCCGCGTTCGAGATACATCGTCCGATTGAAAGCATCGAATGTAACGATAAAGTTTTGCAACACGCCCAGGCCAATATTGCCGGCATCAAAGTGATCGGCAAAAGCGCCTTCGGTGCTCAGAACCACATTTGTATTGCGATGGAACATGCGAAACGGTCCGATATCAAGCACATCGACATTCGACATGTAGGACCGCGTCGATCCGCCCACTCCGAAACTCGGGGGCGCGAGGTGGAGCGTCGGGCCGAGCATGCCGCGATGTGCTTCTACGAAATCGTGAAACAGTAAAAGTTCGTTCCCGTTTCCGGTATCGATCAAGAACCGGCCTTCGATCCCGTCGACACTGGCTTGAATTTCGGGTAACTCGCGATCGACGTCGATATCGAATTTCGTGCCTTGTCCCGCAAAACCGCCCGGCGGCGCGAGCGTCATGGTCTTCTTCGCATAGTCGATTTGTACCATCGCCGAACCAAACAGCGGATATCCCAAAATCCCGTCGATCGGGAAGCGGCCTTCGGTGGCGCCGGCCAAATCGAGAATTGAAGCCGAATGGACCGGCAAGATTGCATCCCCAATATGGATTTGATCGAGCGAGGTTACGCCGATTCCGCCCATGCGCGAAGCACCGCGCGCCTCGAACGATCCCTCGGGAAGGAGACCCAAACGAGTGGCCACACGTGAGTCAAGCACGACGCCTTGCGCACCGCTGTCAATCAAAAAGTTGAATGTGCGGCCGTGAATAACCACTTGCGTGTAGAGCGCACCGCGTTCTTCGATGAGCGGAACGGTCACGGGGCCTTTTGCAATAAGACGTGCCGGCACGAAGGGCGCAAAGACTTCGGCGGCTATTTTTTTATTGGGGACGATCTTGGTTGTCGTTTGCGTAATATCGAATGGATGATCGCCGTCGGACTGCACTTGCTTATAAGAAAACAGATAGCCGTGCACCGGGCGGTAATCGGAAAAATCGTCCGTGTTCGTTCCATCGCCGTCGAGAAATTCAAGGCGGTCTAGCAAAAATGTTTGGGTATCGACATCGATCGTTTCGGTTTCTCCGTTCGGGGGAGTAATCTCGAGACGGTACACATCGCGCCCATCTTCCAACTTGCTGCGCTCCTTGTACCTTACATACTCCGGATGCGCAAACAAGTCGGAGGAGTTGATAAAATCTTGCGTAATCGCGCGGCGCAAGTAGAGGCCTTTGAGCTCGATGACGTTCTCACTGCCGTTCTGCTCGAACCGCCGCTCGCCCAATTGCAGTGAATGTTGGGTCTTAGCACCCAGCGACTGATCGAAACGATCGCGATCTCCTTGATGCCACTGATGAAAGATGCCCGAGAGATGCGCGCCTACGAGCGTCCCGGACGTCTCAAATGATGTAGGTGGTTTTGCACCGCTGGGCGAGAGCGCGTGTTGATACCCGGAAAGAATCTGCGGAACAGTGAGCGTCTGCGTTTGTGCTTGGAGTGCCGCCGGCGAAAGGAAAGCGATGCACGCGCACAGCGCGAGCAGCTTATTGACTGGGTGTTTGATACCGGCGGTAACTCTCCATGACGTTACCGACGTAGTTTTGCGTTTCTGCATACGGGGGCACACCACCAAATTTCTCAACGGCTCCGGGCCCCGCATTGTAGGCGGCGACCGCCAGATGCACGTCCCCATGGAAACGCTCGAGCAGCCCCTTAATGTAACGGGTGCCGCCAGAAATATTTTG
>JACRUB010000207.1:8958-12119 GCA_014305015.1 Vulcanimicrobiota bacterium
CGGGCGGAGTTCCGGTAATTTCGGCGATGCGGCTCTGGACCGCCGCTATATCGTTGCTGATGTCCATAAGGGTCCACCTAAGGTATCGGCGAGAGCCTCCAGCTCGGCGAGCGTTTCGTCCGGCTTGATGCAAATTTCACCCTGCCGTAAGAAGGCTTCGATCCGAGGCTGCTCCGCTTGAGCGGCAAGGGCAAGCGGATCGCTGACCGGCAAGCCAAGCGAACGAAGATCTTCCGTCTGGCTGAGCGCACTAAGCGCGGCGCGAACGGTTCTCGCAAAGCTGTGGTGCTCTGCAGAGACGACAGCACCCATCGTGCGGCTCGCGCTCGCGAGCACATCAATTGCGGGATACCGGCCGGCGTGGGCGAGGGCCGGTGAAAGTGCGAGATGCCCGTCGAGCAGCGAGCGCGCCGCATCGCTGAGCGGATCGCGTTCGTCGGCACCATCCGAGAGAACTGTAGCGACCAGGGTGATTGAACCCTCGCGCGTCCTCCCGGCGACTTCCACCAGCCGCGCGATGTTTGCAAACACACTTGCCGGAAAGCCGCCGCGGCCAGCGGGTTCACCGCAAGCGACGGCGATCTCGCGCAAAGCCGCACCGTAGCGCGCGAGGCTGTCCAGAATCAGCAACACGTCCAAACCGCGCGCCCGCAATGCGTTCGCTTGCGCCATTGCCGCGTGCGCTGCCGAAATCCGTTCTGCGGCAGATCGATCGCTTGATGCGCAAATGACAGTCGTGCGCGGATCGCATCGCCCGATCCATTCCGCCGCTTCGCGCCCCCGCTCACCAATCAGACCGACAACCACCGCATCGGCGCAAATGCCGCGTGCGAGCATTGAGAGCAGCGTCGATTTTCCCACGCCGGGCGCACCGAAGAGGCCGATCCGCGCGCCGCGCCCGAACGTCAACAAGCCGTCGATTACTTTTACACCTGTCCACAATGGCGCGCAGACCTCGCTGCGTTCGGATGGCAACGGGGCATGAATGTCAATACGCGTTGCGCGCCCGTGCGGCGAGCCTTTTCCATCGAGCGCATTGCCGCACGAATCGAGGCAGCGGCCCAAGGCTGCCATTCCAAGCGGAAGCGTCAGCGCGGCCGGCGTTGTGATCACCAGGTCTCCGGCAACGATGCCGTCGATTGCGCCGTGCGGTGTGATCGTACTTGCCCCGTTTGCAACTGCTTGCACGACTCCGCGGATCATCGCCTCGCCGGCGCGAATGTGCACGCCGTTGCCCACCGCAGCGCCGGGCAGCGCAGCCCGGATTAAACCGGCGTGCGCATCGAGAACGCATCCGATGCTTCGGCCGATCATGACCTCACCACGAGCGTTACGTCATCGAGTCGCGTTTGTAGAGAAAGGTCCATGCTTCCGCCGCGCAAATCGACGAAGGCATCTCCTCGATCCAACGCCTCATCGGAAAAGACCGGAACGTCGCAGCCGCTTAGCGCAGCGGCGTCTTCGGGATGGACGCGCACGCGCAGCGGGTCGAGCTGCCGGTAACGCGCGAGCGCATCGCTGACGATCGCCGCAATTTCAACCGGCGCAAGCAGTAACTCTCGCGCAAGCACTTCGCGTGAGATTTCGCAGAGGAGCGTTTCGACTGCAATGTCCAGCCGTTCTCGCAGATGGGCGTGGAAGAATCGAATTTCGCGCAAGTAGTCTTCATCATCGATATACACGGCTGCCCGGTTGTCTTCAACAACCGAAGTTTCATCAGCGATGGTAGCCTGCTCGGGCACTCTTTCGACGGGCTGCAAAATTTGCGCCAAACTCAGAAACTCAGGCATTTGCAATCACCGATTCAAAATCCGGGACCAACGAAGAGTGAGTTCGAGACATGCGGCGGATAATCGCCGAGCGCTCCTCGGGCGGATACAGGTCGAGCACCGCAGCTGCCGTTGCAGCCGGCAATGCGCTGATAATTGCGGCCGCCGTGTGCGGCGGCTCATTGCGGAGCGCACCGCGAACTTGCGTCGGCGCAAATCCGGATACAGCCTTGCGCGTCTGTGCAATCGACGTGCGAGCCGCAAGCGCCGTAATGAACGCCGTCGCCGGTTTCACACAGAGTTTCAAGGCGAGGAGCACGATTATTCCAATCACAAGAGCCGGCAAAACGGTCAACGCTACACCGTAGGCCGCGAACCAGCCATCGGTTTTCGGCGGACGTGTAGCATGAAAGTCTACCGCTTGTACGGTGATCGAATCGCCACGCCGCGCATCGAGGCCGGCTGCAGCGGTGGCAAGAGCGCGAATCTTATAGAGTTCCGTTCCATGCGCTTGATCGACGACGATCGCAACCGACACACGCGCCAACCGGCCAGCCGGCAGAGTCGTTTGCTCTTCTCGTACGTCGCTTCCGCGATCGTCGGAATGCGTCGTCTTCACATAGTGGCGGTCAGCTCCGCTGTACTGCTCGTCCGTATGATCGGAAGTAATGGGAAGAGTTGAGCCGGCAACCCGCTTGGTTTCTTTGATCTGCTGCGCGCGCTCGTCATACGCGACGTGAACGCGAACGATCGCACTTCCCGTGCCGAATGCGCTATCGAGAGCACCTTGCAGCGATGCTTGCAGTTCGGTTTCATCGACGCCACCGGCGCCGACATCCGTTAAGGCGACGCCGCGGTCGTCAAGAATCATCACTTTGCGCGCATCCAGCCCAGGAACGCCGGCCGCAACAAAAGACCGGATTCCCGCAACCGCAGCCGGACCGAGATGAGCGCCAGGCCGAATGTGGAGACGGACGCTGGCCGTGGCATCGTGTGACTGTTCGTCCGCAAAGACGGCGGGTTTCGCCGGCGCAATAATCACGGTCGCATCCTGTATCCCATCCAGGCCGCGTAGCGCCAATTGTAAATCTGCCGCAAGCCCGCTGCGTGTCTGCTCATCGATGACGCTTTGCGGGGTGAGAGCGCTCACCTTTGAAAGCATTTCATTCGACGTATCGATGTGCGAATGTGGGACGCTCGCGAGCGAAAGCCGCAGCAACAATTCGCTCCGCCGCCGCGCATCGACCGCGATATTATCGGCGCTTGGGGTAAAAGCGACATTCCATTCGGCCAGTCGCTCTTGAACTTCGCTTAGTTGTTCGGCACGCAGGGGACTTGCAAAAAGCGCAACTCGATTGTCGTGCGTATACGAGAGCACAACAATGATCCCGC
>JACRUB010000182.1 GCA_014305015.1 Vulcanimicrobiota bacterium
GACAACTTGCGTTTTCGGTCCTCGGACCCGGCGCAATTGAAAACGGCGTCTACCAAACGCCTACGCTCACGGAGCCGGCCCATGCAACGCTGATTGCGGCAACGCCTTTTGATGTGGCTTTGCGAGAATTGCAAATTGTTCCACCACCGCCACCGGGACAAAATGTTATTGCGGTGGCGAGTTACGCGAGCGGCATCGCGCTGCACCGCGCCTCAGATTTCGCCCTCATCGGCATTATCGCGACCGACGGACCGCCCGGGGACGTCGCGATGAGTTCGGCCGGCGATATTTTTGCGCCACTTACGGATGCGACAACGATGATTGCCGTCTCGCGCTCGCCCTGGACCGTCGCCCCCGTCGCAAACGTGCCGCTCGGCAACGAGGTTGTCGTGGATAATACGACGGGCGCGATCTTCGTAAGCAACCGCGACATCGGTGGCAAGGGCGGTCTCACTCGCGTGCTCGGCGGGAAGGTGCAACGCATCGACACCGGCATCACTGCCGAAGGACTCGCGCTGGACGAGCGCGCCGGGCGCATCTATGTCGGCAATGTTAACGACGGCACGATCTTGGAAGTAGATACCAAATCGTTTCTGCCCGTGCGGCGAATCAAATCCGTTGACCGGACGTTCGGGCTGGCACTCGACTCCGGCGGCCACACGCTCTTTGTCGTCTCAAATCAAAACTCGCAAATGCGGCGCGGGGGCGGCTACATCGCGCGAATTGATTTGCGGCCCCCGGCGGGACGGATCACCGCTCACAGTCCAAACATTCCTTTCCCACTCGGCATCGCATACGATCCAAAAACCTCGCGCGTTTTCGCTACTGACGAGGACACCGGCAAAATCTACGTGTTCGACGCAGCCACGCTGGCACAACGCCACCGGCCAATCGCCTCTTGCTCGCTTCCATGGCGGCCACGCATCGACGCCACCCGCCGGCGCCTCTACGTGCCGTGCGCACGCGCCAACGAGATTGCGGTCTATAACCTCGACACCCTGCGCCCGCTCGCGGGTTCGCCTTTCGCGACAGGCAACTACCCGCTCGGAGTAGCAATCTCGAACAAATAGGAATTCGCTTTCGTTGGACCGGTTGAATGCTTTCACTTGTTGCACTTCTTCTTGCGGCGGCACTCCCGGCTGCACCGGCGCCGCCGCAGCCCTTTCCGCATATTCTTACCGATGCGTTTACTTTTGAATTTGTCGCCCCCGGAGTATCGTACGCCGAGTACGCGATGCAGACCAAAGACGGACCGCTCGAAGTGTACGTGGTGGCCGCAGATACGCGCGAACCCACCGTCCGCATCGATTCCGTTCTTGCAAACGATTCACTGATTTCGCGAGGTGAGCTGCCCACGACAATGGCAGCCCGCACCGGCGCCGTCGCCGGCATTAACGCGGATTACTTTGACATCGGCAACACAAACGTTCCGCTCGGAGTGGTCGTGCATGGCGGCCAGCTCGTGCATACACCAAATGCGCATTCGGCGTTTGCAATTACCCGCGATCGACAGATACTGATGTCGCAGCTGCGCTTTTCGGGAACGGCGCAAGTGGGAACTATTCCGCTTCCATTTGAGGGCATCAATGAGTGGCCGCCGCGCGTGGGCGTCTCGCTCATCACGCCGGCCTTCGGGTCACTTCCGGTTTCAGCGGCAGTGATGGTCGCGCAACTCACACCGCTCGACGTCGTGGGAGCAACAGTAGGGCGGTACCGCATCCAGTCCGTCGCAAACTCCGGCGACCACCTGCCGCGCGGCTATTGGCTTGCCATCTCGGATTCGGCAGCGCAAACGCTCGGAACGCCGCAGACAGGGGACGTCGTCACGCTATCGGAGACGTCGACGACGGGATTCGCAAATTTCGCAGCCGCCGTTGGCGGCGGCCCGCTCTTGTTGCATCAGGGCGCGCGATACTACGAAGAAAATGCGCCCGCGGCTGCTGAAGGCCGAACGCGGATTCCGATTTCAGCGGCCGCGCTGCGCTCCGACGGCATGCTGTTGCTTGTTGAAGTCGATGGGCGCGAACCGTTTCATTCAATCGGTCTCACACGCGATGAATTCACGTCATTCTTGCTCGGCCTAGGCGTAACGGAAGCGATCTCATTTGACGGCGGCGGATCCTCGGCGATCGTCGCGCGGCGCCTAGGCGATCGCAATGCCGCACTGCGCAACGAACCCTCGGACGGCGTGGAGCGACCCGTCGCGGACGGGCTCTTCATTTATAGCGACGCGCCCTACGGCCAAGCCGCACGACTCGCGATTCACCCGAATGTCATTCGTGCGTTCCCCGGCGCGATCGTCTCGATCGCGACTGCCGCGACCGACAATGCTGGCCACCCTGTCGTCCCATCCGCCGGCTCGCTTCACGCGCATGCGTCGCCCGCGGCACTCGGTACTTTGGATAATGAAAACCGGTTCCTCGCCGCGTCTGCGGGTGAAGGAACGTTGCACGTCGTGCGTGGAGCGCTTTTCGCCGACGTGCCCGTCCATATTGTCGATCGCGCCGCCCGTATTCAGATTACTCCACGGCATTTGAATGTGCGAGCCGGGCAAACGCAGCGCTTCGAAGTTCACGCATACGATAGCTCGGGTTATCAACTTGCCGTTCCCGCGCAACTCGCTTGGAGCACTTCGAGCGGTCACATTTCCGGCGACGGAATTTTTACGGCCGGCGATGGCAATGCAACCGTAGCCGTTCGCATAGGAGACTCCACCTCGCGTGAGACGGTAACCGTCGGCGAACACGAGCAAGAATTTCAAATGGGAACGCAGTGGCATCTAACGACCGTCCCCGCGGACGGACCGGGCGATCTCACATTTGGAACGCCGTGTTCCGTCTGCATTCAGCTCTCCTACGATTTCACGGACACCGAACGCGACGCAACGATGGCGGGGAACCGTCCCTTGCCGGAGCAGGCGATCGGGTTACGTCTGGATGTGAACGGAGACGGCAACGGTGAGGTTATGCGCATCTCGCTCCTCAATGCGATCAACGAGCGCGTGTATTTGACCGTGGGCCCGGTAACGTGGCATGGCTGGCAAAGCAAAGAGGTCCGCTTCCCCACATCGCTCGCTGTGCCAGCTCAATTGCACAGCATCTATGTGCTCAACGGATTGGGCTCGACTCGCATACACACGGCGGGTTCGATTGCAATCCGCAACGTTCGCGTCATTCTCGCGGGAAAATAGCGAAAGCCGTGAAATAGCGGCCGGATGGCCTTTGATGCTCTTGCGAGCCGCGCTTTAGACACAGCTTCAGCACGCGGCGCCCAGTACGCGGACATTCGTTTTGAGGTTTCGCGCACCGAGCGCATCGAGGTCCGCAACGGTATCGTCGCGACGCTCTCGGATGCAACAAGCCGCGGGTATGGCGTGCGCGCGCTGGTCGACGGCGCGTGGGGCTTTGCGGCAAGCTCCGACTTGACGGAAGGCGGCCTCGACCATGCAGCCGCCCGCGCGGTCGAAATCGCGCGCGCTGGCGCCGAGATCGCGAGCCGCAAATTTGGATCACCTCCGGCAATCGCATACAAAGACCGTTTCGCGACACCGATGCTCCAAGATCCCGAAGGCATCCCGCTCGGGGTGCGCGTTAATCTGCTACTCGAGGCAGAAAAGCTGCTGCATATCGATAACCAGATAAGTGTCGGCCGCGCATGGCTGGATCTGTGGCGCACGGAGAAGGTTTTTTACAGCACCATCGGATCGCGCATCGAGCAATCCATCGCGCAAACCGGAAGCGGGTTGCAAGCTATGGCCGTCGGCAACGGCGATATGCAAACGCGAACCTTCCCGGGCGACATCGGATTGTATAAGGCGGGCGGTTGGGAAGTCATCGAAGAAGCGAAACTGCGCGAGAACGCGCAGCGAATTGCCGAGCAAGCGGTGCAACTGCTCACTGCGCCGCAATGTCCCTCCGGCGAATTCGACATTATCTTAGGGGGCTCGCAGATGTCGCTTCAAATTCACGAATCGTGTGGGCATCCTGCGGAACTCGATCGCGTGATGGGTTGGGAGGCGAATTTCTCAGGTGTGAGTTTCCTAGAAATCGATCAGCTAAACGAGCTCAAATACGGTTCGGATCAGGTGACAATCGTTATCGACAACACGATTCCCGAAGGCCTTGCCACAGTCGGCTACGACGATGAAGGCACGAAGAGCACGGTTTCCGATATCATTCGCGACGGCATGCTCGTCGGATACGAAATGTCCAACGATACGGCGCGTGCAATCGGCCGCGAGAGCAACGCCTGCGTCCGCGCGCAAGGTTGGGAATTCGTTCCGATGATCCGGATGTGCAACTTGAATTTGCTGCCCGGAACGACGCCCTTCGAGAATCTCTTCGATGACGTTAAAGACGGCATTTACATGGAATCCAACCGGTCGTGGTCCATCGACGATCACCGCTTGAACTTTCAGTTTGGATGCGAGATTGCATGGGAGGTCAAGCACGGCAAGCGCGGGCGCATGCTCAAGAACCCCACTTACGCGGGTGTCACGCCGACCTTTTGGAATTCGTGCGACGCCGTTGCGGATAAGAATTCTTGGAACGCATGGGGGACGCCGAATTGCGGAAAAGGCGAGCCGATGCAGACCGGACGAACCGCGCAGTGCGCCGCGCCGACTCGTTTTCGCAAGGTGCGCGTAGGAGTCGGATACGATGGATAAATCCGCTCGCGAAGCCCTCGGCCGGCATATTGCGAGCCTTTCGCAGGCCGATCAAACCGAAGTGTTGATCAGCCACGAGAACGCCGCACTCACCCGCTTCACCCACAATACCATCCATCAAAACGTGGCGCACGCAGACACCCTCGTTTCGGTGCGCGCTATTATCGATGGACAAACCGGCGTTGCGCGCACGAACATTCTCGACGAGGACTCCCTGCACGACGTTGTCGCCCGCGCAAGCGAGATGGCCAAGCTCGCACCGAAAGATCCGCTGCAGCCGTCCTTACCGGCAGGCGGTCACACCGAAACGCCTCCCGGTTCCTACATTGCCGAAACCGCATCCGCAACCGCTCATCGCCGCGCCGGCCTTGCAAAGCAGATATTCCAAATCGCGGAGCGCGACTCACTGTGGGCCGCGGGATTCGTTACAACTTCCGAGTCGGGAACAACAATTGTAAATTCGCACGGCGCCTGCGCGTCGTTCGATGGCACCGACACGGGGGTGAACGTGAAGATGAACGGCGCCGATTCAACCGGCTATGCCGAGAGTTACAATGCCGATATCACGCGAATCGACACAACGCAAACCGGCGGGATTGCCGCGGATAAGACGCTGCGGTCGAGTAAGCCAAAAACCGTCGCACCTGGCGAATGGACGGTTATTCTCGAGCCGCCGGCCTTCGGCGAGTTGCTTAGTTACATCATCGATCATTTTTCAGCACAGGCTTTCGATGAAGGCTCGTCGTTCTTGAGCGATGGACTCGGCAAAGAGTACATGGGCAAGAATGTTACGCTTTGGGATGACTACGCTCACCCGCTCTCGCCTTCGATGCCTTTCGATTTTGAAGGGCAGCCGACGAAACGCTTCGCGCTCATCGAAAACGGCGTTGCCAAGGCGTACGTGACCGACAGCTATTGGGCTGCCAAACTCAAGACCGAAAATACGGGGCACGCACTGCCCGCACCGAACGCATGGGGACCGATGCCCCGCAATGCCGTGATCGCGGGTGGCCCAAAGACGACCAACCAATTGATTTCGGAAACGAAACGCGGCCTGCTTGTAAGCCGTTTTTGGTATATTCGCCCGGTCGATCAGCGTCAAACAATCGTTACGGGCATGACGCGCGACGGCACATTTCTCATCGAGAACGGTGAGATTACCGGAGGGGTCCGCAATATGCGCTTCAATCAGAGCATTCTTGAGGCGCTGCGGCATTGCGAATTTTCGAGCGAGCAGATGCGCACCAGCAGTTACTCGTATTCAAACGTTGTGCCGGCTGCGAAGATTGAAGGATTCAGGTTCTCCAGCGGAACCGATTTTTAAACCGCCCAACCGCAAAGAGCAGTAGTCCGAGTGCCGTCACGGGGAGATACGGCGCACTCGCGATTACGACGGTGGGAAAGTCTTCGATAACCGGGCGAAGACGGACGCCCGCGAGTGCGATTGTATCGCCGCTGCGCGCAAGGCCGATCCCCCGAGGCAACGTGCGTCCCCCCTCGCCGGAGACGGCGAAGAGGATGCCGGGCCGCGGATCGCTCGAAAGTTTTTGCATCTTCGCTATCGCATCGGAAGGAAAAAGTACGGCATTGACGTTGCGGTGGACTGCCGGCAACGAAAATGAGTCGACTGCAAGCTTCTGATTCTCGAACGTCTTGGTTTCTCCGAAGAGCAAAATGGGAGAGAGAAACGACGCATTTGTGCTTTGCGGCTGAGTGAGCGTGAGGTGCGCACCACGTGCATCGAAGGCTTCAATGTAGGCTGCGGTTCTCGACTGAGTCCAAAGAACGTAGTTTGCGAGGAACGTGCGTCGCCCACCGAGGGCGATGGTTACATCGGCTCTCCCAGGACGCCGCAGCGCCGGCGCCGTCGGCGGCTGCGAAACCGGAAACTGCAAGACTCCCGAGGGTTCGCTGAGTGGAACCGCTTGGCCGGGCCCGGCCACAATCGTTTGCGTTTCCGGTCCGAACAACGACGACGCAAGGCCGGCAATCCCGATGAGCGTTGCTCCGCACACGGCAAGCACATCGTGACGTCGCCTTCGCAGCTGCCACCACTGGATTGCAATAAGCGCCATTAAAAGCGCAGCGTACGAGCCATGATGAAACCACGTGGTCTGCGGATAAACGAATTGTGCGAGCACCAAGACGACGCACAGAACAGCGGGAATGAGAAGGTTCAAAGTTTAGGTCTTGCCGAGCAATGGGCGCACTGCCGCCACCATTTGGTCGTAGGTGAGCGCTCCATCGAATCCACTCGCGACAATGCCGTCGGGACGAATGATAAATGTCGTCGGCATGCCGAGAGCCGCGTACACCCGTCCGTAGGCTTGTGCTTGATCGACCAAGATGGGAAAGTGGATGCCGAGCGCAGTTGCAAAGGCGCGGGCTTGCTCGATTGATTCGCCTTGATTCACGCCCACCACCACGAGATTGCGATTCTTGTACGTGTTGTAAAGGCGCTGCAAATCCGGCATTTCGGCGCGACAGGGGGGACACCATGAAGCCCACAAATTCAAGATCACGAGCTTGCCGCGAAACGTTTGCAATGAGGCTGACCTGCCCGACAGCGATTGCGCCTGGAAACTCTGCGCCGGATTTCCGACCAGCGATGCGGGCCCGATGGTGCGTTGTGCGCCGCCTCCGCCACCGGCGTAGTTGAAGTAGAGCGCTGCTCCCAGCGCCAGCGCCGCTAGCCAGTAGACCAACATTGGTCTGCGCATTACCAATCGCCCATGCGGTCTTCGTCGACTTCACCTTCAAAAGCGACCATGCCCGGAGGCAAAATCGCGGCGCACAGCAAGATGCCTTCATACCGCACCTCGCGGGCGTGCGCAACGTCGACCGAGCGCTCGAAGAGCGAGCAATACCGTTCGAGCACGTCTGGACTGCACAGCACCCGGTTCGGCCGGGTATGATACATTTGGCGGAATTTTGTAAATGCGCGTTCGAAATCGGCCGGCGTAAATTGCCGTCCTAATCGAACTTCCCGCCGAACATGTTCCAGGGTTGCTTCCTCCTGCGAAGAAAACGCGTGCCGTGCCCGCACAGATTATCGACGGCCGCGCCATTGCGGCGGAACTGCGCGCCGATCTGCTGACCCGCAGTACTGCGCTGCGAGAGTCGGGGATTCATCCCCGCTTGCTCATAACGCTCGTTGGAGAGAACGAGTCCAGCATCGCCTATGTCCGTAACCTCCAGCAAACCGGCAAACGCGTTGGCATCGAAGTCGTCCTAGACGAACTGCCTCAGTCCTCAAGCGTCCAAGAAATCCGCGCGCGCCTAGAACGCGCCGGCCGCGACGCATCGATCCACGGTGTCATGTTGCAGCAACCGTTGCCCGCACGTCTTTCGATCCGCTCGATTGCCGATGCCATCCCTGTGGAAAAAGACGTCGACGGAACGCACCCGACCAATCAGGGACACTTGGCATTCGGCAGCGGCACGGAATTCGTCCCCGCCACACCTGCGGCAGTTATGCTGTTGCTCGAACGCAGCCCGATGTGGCCGCTCAAAGGCCGCCGCGCCGTGATGATCGGACGCAGCATCGTCGTTGGACTTCCCGTAGCGACATTGATGCTCGCGCACGATGCGAGCGTAACCGTGCTTCACAAAGAGTCCGCGAGCTTGCAACCCTATCTGAAGATGGCCGAAGTTGTCGTTGTGGCGACCGGCGTTCCCGATTTGATTCGCGGCGAGATGATTGCGCCCGGCGCAACGGTTATCGACGTTGGCACGACTATGATCGACGGCGTGTTGCGCGGTGATGTGGAGTTCGAATCAGTATCGGAAGTGGCCGGGGCGATCACACCGGTACCTGGCGGTGTGGGACCGGTAACTAATGTCGCGCTCATGCGCAATGTGATGAAAGCCGCCTCGCGAGATTTGGGCTAATTCGTGCTAAAGTACTTGCCGTAGTAGCGTTCTTGCGAGCCCCGGTGGGGCTCGTCACCCGAATTGCGTTCAACGCCGGCTGCAAGTTGCTCTCGTTTGCGTTCGAGCAGTTTGCGTAGCTGCGGTAACAGACGGCGCAGGAAACCGAGTTCCACACTCAAGCGTTGCCGCGTGCTGGAGAGCTCGAGCAGCCGCTGTTTCATTGAGTCTGCAACCTGCAAAGAATCGCCGACCAGAAAAGACACGCCTTGCGCGTCTCCAGGCACTTCGATAACGGGTACGGTCCCCGAGAACTCAACAATCAGTTGCAAATATTGATCGAACGCGGCGCGCACCGATTCGGCTAACTCCTCGATCTCCGCGGTTGGCGCCTCTTCGCCCACGATGAGGTCCGCCTCCACGATCAAGTAGGGATCGCGCGAGATGATCTCGCGGATTCGGAAACGCTGCGTTCCGATGGTTGAAACGTAGTAGCGGCCAAACGGCAACTGCGTTACGCCGTCGATGTGCGCGATTGTGCCGATGTCGTGCGGCTCGACGCGCGGGTCGCCGGCCTCGCTGCCTTCCCGGATAAGGACCACACCGAAACCATCCCCGCTCTCCATACAATCCGAGAGAAGTTGTTTGTAGCGCGTTTCAAACACGTGCAGATTCAGGTTCGCCCCTGGAAAGAGCACGGCGTTGAGCGGGAAAAGCCGCAGGCGCGTGGACATCGGACGACGCTGCTTCGCTAGGTCCTCCGAAGGGACCTTATAGCCGCCTCCGCAAAGAACTAGGGTATCAGGAGGTACACGCGTGAAAAACCCGTTGGATTCGATCTGGGGCACCGTCATAAGCGGCTTCATCTTAACCGCCATCCTTTATTTTATTGCTAAGACCATCGTTGGTCATGCTGCAGGGGTGGGTTCATAATGGATTGGGGAGAGCCGATACTTCGTTGGTTCCACTTCTTAGCAGGCATCATGTGGATCGGTCTGCTGTACTACTTCAACTTCGTCAATGCCGACGCCGTCAAAGAAGCAAACGCCGCCGGCGAAGGCGCGCCGATCGGCAAATACATCATGCCGCGCGCGCTGTTCTACTTCCGTTGGGCTGCGCTGGTTACTTGGATTATGGGCATGGGCCTTTTAAGCACGTTCCAAGCGGCACCGAATGGTGCGAACGCGGTTCTTGCGTCGTTTACGTTACAGGGAGCTTACGCGCCGATCGGAATCGGCGCATGGCTCGGAACGATTATGTTTATCAATGTGTGGACCTTCATCTGGATGAATCAAAAGAAGATTCTCGGGATTGTTCCAGCGACGGATGAAGAGAAGGTCAAGGCACGCCGCGTTGCGTTCCTCGCGTCGCGCGTGAACACGCTGCTCTCGATCCCGATGTTGTGGTTTATGGCCACCGGTTTTCACCACGCCGGGACGCTCTATACCCACTAGCCGACATCTCCGGACCTGACGGAAGAGCGCCTTGCAAAGCAGGGCGCTCTTTTCTTTGGAACCAAGATGAGCTAGCACCATGCACGACATTGAGAGTTACCTAGAATCCGCGCAACGTCCGGTCGACCCGATCTTGCTCGAACTCGAGCAACAGGGCCATCGCGACGAGATTCCCATCGTCTCCCGCTCGACGGGACGTTTGCTCTCCGTGCTGGTGGCTTGCATGCAAGCCAACCGGATTTTGGAAATCGGAACAGCTTACGGATACTCGACGTTGTGGATGGCGCTCGCGCTTCCACCCGCGGGAAAAATTTGGACAATCGATCCGGACAACGATCGCACCGCGGTCGCGACCCAGTATTTCGAACGCGCTGGAGTTCGGGACCAAATCGATCTTATGAATCAGCCGGCATTAGAGATTCTTCCGCTCTTCCCGCAGCGCAATCTCGATATCATTTTTATCGACGCGGACAAGGCCGAGTACGAAGAGATTTTAGAACTGAGCTTGCCCTTGCTCAAACTCTCAGGGCTTGTCGTGGTCGACAATTTGCTGTGGGGCGGGCGAGTTGCGCAGAAGCCGCACAAGGATGACGATGAGACTGTTAAGGCCATCCGCAAATTCAACAAGACATTTTTAAATCACCCGAGCTTGGATGCAACGCTCCTGCCCCTCGGTGACGGTACCGGAATCGGCTCACGCATTCGATGAGCCTCAACCCCGAGACTTTTAAAAACGCGATGCGCCGTTTCGCAACGGGCGTTACGGTCGTGACAAGTCTCAAAGACGGGGAGCCTCGCGGCGTTACGGTGAGCGCATTCGCCAGCGTTTCGCTCGAGCCGCCGAGCGTGCTCATTTGCATCAATCGCGAAGCTCGCAGTTACCTCTTTATCTCGAGTTCGAAAATCTTCTGCGTGAATGTTCTCTCGGCCGACCAAGAGCATCTCGCGCGGCGCTTCTCCGGCAAACTGCGGGACAAGCAGTTTGAAGGAGTGGACTATTTCGTTGATCAGACCGGCGCGGCAGTGCTCAATGGGTCGCTCGCGCACCTCGATTGCGAAGTGACAGCAGAACATCATGTCGCCTCGCACAGCATCTTCATCGGTAAAGTGCTCTCGGTCGCCACCAGAAGCGGCTCCCCTCTGGGGTACTTCGGCGGCGATTTCCACGACTTTGGACTCAACATCTCGTGATCGTCGAGCACCTGCAGCTCGGAATGCTGGCCTGCAATTGCACGATCATCGCCGATGAGGAGATACGCGAAGCCGTTGTCGTCGACGGCGGCGACGGCGTCGATGCGGTTCTTGAACGGCTGCGAGAACTCAACGTACGCGCGAAGTACTTGGTGCACACACATGCGCACATCGATCACATTCGCGACGTCGGCCGTCTACGTGACGCGACCCGCAGCAGCGCACTGCTGCATCATGAAGACCTTCCGCTCTATCACGCACTAGCGGAACAAGCCCGCATGTTCGGCCTCGGAGAAGTGCCGAAAGTTGTCGATTTGGATGCCTACTTCGTCGACGGCGAGGCGCTGCAGATCGGGAGCATAACGGTCAACGTCCTGCACACGCCTGGACACACGCCGGGAAGCTGCTGTTTCGCACTCGCGGATGCTGGCAAGAATCTCATTCTCAGTGGTGATACGCTTTTTCGCGGCGCGATCGGCCGCTGGGATATCGGCGGCACCTCGATGGAAGATATCGTCAGCAGCATTCACCGCAAGTTGATGGACTTTGGCGACGACACCGTCGTTGTGCCGGGGCATGGACCGTTTACGACAATAGGAACCGAACGTACGTCCAACCCGTACCTCGTTTCTCGCTAAGCGTCAAACAAACAGAAGCCTGCAACGATGCGCTGCGTTTGGTCCGTTCAAAGGGACTCGTGCGATAAACGTCGTTCATTTCCTCGTACAGTGTTTCGGATCGCGGGCAGGCGGACTATGGCATCTGGCCAAGAGCTCCTTGGTGTAACCGCAAGCGTGAGGTGTCCATTTGGCCGGAAACCCGATTGAGCAAGCGAAACCACCCGGTGAAAACCCAGACCGTGCCCTTCTTTGCGCATTCGTATTGTCGTCCACGTTCTGGC
>JACRUB010000078.1 GCA_014305015.1 Vulcanimicrobiota bacterium
CCGGAGAGATCGATGCCCTGATCTTTGCGAAATTCTTCAACGAGAAAGTTCGCTACGCGCGCATCGTAGTCGTCGCCGCCCAAGCGCGTATCACCGTTGGTGGATTTGACTTCGAAAACTCCGTCGCCGACTTCGAGGATCGATACGTCGAACGTACCGCCGCCGAGGTCCCACACAAGAATTGTTTCGTTGGCCTTTTTATCGAGGCCGTAAGCGAGAGCGGCTGCCGTTGGTTCGTTGATAATGCGCAACACATCGAGGCCCGCGATTTTGCCCGCGTCTTTGGTGGCCTGACGCTGCGCGTCGTTGAAATATGCGGGAACCGTGATGACGGCTTTCGTGACCCGCTCGCCCAAATAACTTGATGCGTCGTTCGCCAGCTTCTGGAGAATCATCGCGGAAATTTCTTGCGGCGTGTAATCCTTGCCGTCGATCTTGACGCGATAATCACCCTCACCCATGTGACGCTTGATCGATGAGATCGTGCGATCCGGGTTGGTGATGGCTTGACGTTTTGCTAATTGCCCGACGAGACGCTCGCCGGTTTTTGTGAATGCGACAACTGAGGGCGTCGTTCTGCTGCCTTCAGCATTCGCAATAACGGTTGGCGTTGAGCCTTCCATTACGGCCACGACCGAATTAGTCGTGCCGAGGTCGATGCCGACCACTTTTGCCATATAGTCTCTCTTTCCGAACGCATGGACCAGCCATCAAGGAGCTTGTACCCCCATCGGCCTTGCCGCTTATTGCGCTCTAGGACGTAAATAAGAACGTACCGTCTATGATACTGCGATCCGGCACATCTGTTCCACTCTTTAAGACACAAAAAGAGCCCCTGCGGTTGCAGGAGCTCCTCTTTCGGCTGAACGGATGGATGGATGCTTGCTTACGGTCCTTGCGGCTGCTGAGCCGGCTGGTAGAGATTGGCCGGACGTTCCCCGACTTGCACCACCGCCATCCGGCGGGTGCCTGCGGACCACACTTGCATGCGTAGCGTCTGGCCGGGCTTTGTTGCTTTTATGATACCGATCAACTGGGTTGATGAGTTCACCGGGGTGCCGTTGACGCTGAGGATTACATCGCCCGCCTGCAGATTTGCAGCGTTTGCGGGTGTGCCGTCGACGACTTGCGCAACCGCAACTCCGCCCTGGCCTTGATAGCCGATTTGCTTGCGGATGTTGGCGTTGAGATCTACGAGCGATGCGCCGATGAATCCAAGATTCGTGCCTTGGTGCACGCCAGGATTGCTCTCGAGATTTGCAACCTGCGTGCGCACGATGTTCGACGGAATCGCAAAGCCGATGCCCTGCGCTTGTCCCGGCGCTGCCGTCGATTGATTGACGCCGATCACGCGGCCGTTGATGTCGACCAGCGGACCGCCGGAGTTACCCGGGTTGATGGGGGCCGAGGTTTGCAGCAGGCCTTTGAAATCAATCACGCCGCCGTTTTCATCCGGAATCGGTTCTTCGCGATTGAAGCCCGAAACCACGCCTACCGTAACGGTGCGCTGCAATTCGAGCGGCTCCCCGATAGCGATTGCCCACTGTCCGGCTTCTAGTGAATCGGAGTTGGCTAGTTCCACCGCGGGCGGAAGTTTGTTGTAGCCGTCGACCTTCACGATCGCAAGATCGGCATTGACGTTGGTAGAGAGAACGTGTGCCGGCCAGTGGTCGCCGTTGTTGAAGACGACTTCGAGTTTGGAAATCGACCCGCCGCGCGGCGGCGTAACCACGTGCGCGTTGGTAATGATCTCACCGTTGCTCTTGTAAATGAATCCGGAGCCCGAGGCCTTGGCACGATACTGCCGGGGGACTTGCGGCCCGGCGCCGTTGCCGAAGAACTGCGAGAAGGGATCGGTCGGGACCATTTGCTGGCCGTTGACCGCGACGTTGATCGCAACCACTGAGGGCTCAACGCGTTTAACTGCGCTCACGATGCGGTCTTGATCGCTGCCGCCCAAAATTGCTGCGGCCGCAACCGCCGGCGGCGTGTTATTTGGGCCGGCAATGTTCGCAAAATGCGTACTTGCGAAAACCATCATCGCAAAGCTGCCGATGATAGCCCCGACTAGGCCAACAATAAGGGTCGGGAAGATGCGACTCTTCATAAATGTATCTTACAACCTGCTTAGAGAAAAAATTGTCAGGCTGAGCTTGCCTGCGCCCGGCCTCAAGTCTGAAGCCATCTTACCCACAAAACGCTGAAAAGTTCCTGAGGGCATCTTGAGGGCTAGAACCGGCCCGCGGTTGCCTCATCCGAGACGATCAGACCGTCGCGCAGCCGGATGACGCGCTTAGCGTGGGCCGCGACCTCTTCATCGTGGGTCACCATGATAATGGTCCGGCCGCCGGCGTTCAAGTCCGCAAAGAGGCGCATAATGTCTTCGCTCGTCTGGGAGTCCAGGTTGCCGGTGGGCTCATCGGCCAGCAAAACGGCGGGATTATTCACAAGCGCCCGGGCGATCGCGACGCGTTGCTGCTGGCCGCCCGAGAGTTCGTTCGGCTTGTGGTCGCCGCGATCGCCGAGACCGACCTCCAGTAACTTGGCCTTCGCGACCTCGGTGCGTTCGCGTGCGCCGATGCCCGCGTAGAATAAGGGAAGTGCGACATTCTTTACCGCATCCGTCCGCGCAAGCAAATTGAAGCCTTGAAAAATAAAGCCAAGTTTCTTCAGACGAATTTCCGCGAGCTCGTTGTCATCCAGCGATGAAACGTCGGTACCGTCGAGGCTATAACTGCCGGTAGTAATACGATCGAGACAGCCAATGACGTTCATGAGGGTCGACTTCCCGGAGCCCGACGGTCCCATGATTGCCACGTACTCGCCGCGTTCGACGGAAAACGAAACGCCCCGCAACGCCGGAACTTCAAGTTGTCCGTTTTTATAAACCTTGGTGACGCTGGTGATTTCGATCGTCCGCCCGGCGGTATTATTCATAACGAAGAGCCTCAATTGGATCTAAGCGAGCTGCGCGAAAAGCGGGATACAGACCGAACGCAATCGTCACGACGCTTGCGAAGATAACGGCGATCAGGGTCGCCTGGATCCATGGAACATTCGGCGCCGTGCCGGTAAGTTTTACGATAGCCAACTGATCGACGGCAAACCCGATTCCCAAACCGATGATGAGGCCGATGCCGCAGCCTAGGCCGCACAGCACGAGCGCCTCGATGAAGAATTGCATCAAGATTTGGCCTTGCCGCGCACCGATCGCTTTGCGGATGCCGATCTCACGCGTGCGTTCGGTCACTGATACCAGCATGATGTTCATGATGCCGATACCGGCGACCAGGAGTGAGACGGCACCGATCAAGCTGACCACAAATGTGAGGGCGCCAAAAATTCCGCCGATGGCCTGATTGAACGTTTTTTTGTCGAACGTAAAGTATTGGATTCCTGCTGCATTCTTGTGCAGGCGCTTCATCTCTCTGACAACGGCAACTTCGGTTTGAGGCATCGTAGGGATGTCGCTTACGTAAAACGAAGCACCATTAAGGGGATGGCCTTGCAAGAGATCTCGCATGTAGGTAGTGTACGGCAGGGAGACGTCGCCGCCCAGCTGGATGTTGAGCACACCCGCTTTCGGTGGCGACATCACACCGACGATAATGTAACGCTTGTCGGCGACATGAATGCTCGTGCCGGTCGGATCGCCGCCTTTTGGAAAAAGCCGCTGATAGATCTTATCGGAAAGAAGGCAAACGGCGCCCCTTTGCGCGACTTCGTCGGCGGTGAAGTTTCTGCCGTACGCGAATTCCGCTTTTGCCCAGCGTTGCTGGCTGGCGGTGGCGACGGTGGCAGGCGAGTGCCCGTGTCCGGCGTGCACGACTTGCCGCGTGATCGCAAGCGGCAGTGCCTCCGAAATATTCGGCACGGTATTTTTTATCGCCACGATATCGCGAAGACGCACCTGCGCTTTTCGGAAATCGCCTTGCTGTCCATTGGGAATAATGCTGAATGAGTTGTCCGCAAGCCCACCAAGTATCCCTTGGACCGCTCCGGACATACCGTTACCCAGCACTTGAATTGCGATGACTGCCCCGACGCCGATGATCAAGCCGGTGATCGTGAGCAGCGTGCGGATTTTGTTTGCGAGCAACACCCGCATCGCCTCATCGAAGTAGATCATGAGCGTAACGCCTCGATGGGATCCATGCGTGCGGCGCGCAGGGCCGGGTACGAGCCGAAGACAACGCCGACCGTTACCGAGAAGCCCATGGCAACGGCAATGATCAGAACGTAGGGAATCTGAGATTCACCAAGTGTCTTACTGACGAGCGCCACCATGCCGAGCGTCCCAAGCACGCCGATGACCATCCCGGTGAGGCCGCCGCCGAATGCAAGCAGCAGAGCCTCCATTAAGAACTGCAGGGCGACGTCGCGTCGGCTCGCACCGATGGCCTTGCGAATGCCGATCTCGCGAGTGCGCTCCGTCACTGAAACCAACATGATGTTCATGATGCCGATACCTGCGACGACGAGCGCGACGCCTCCGATCGCTGTAAGGCCCGCGGCAACGATGTTGATAACGGTTTCAAACCCCCCGATCTGTGCGGAAGAGTTTTGTGTGATATACTTCGCGCGCGCTCCGTGAATGTGTTGCAGTACGCGTACGACCGCCGCGCTGGTCGCGTCCGTTTGATCGGCGCTGACGGGATAAAACTGGATGCTGTCGACCGGGCCAGGTCTCATGTGATGAAAGGTCGAGTACGGAATCTCAACAAACGTGCCTTGTCCGCCTGCATTGAACAGGCTCCCCTTGAGGGGATCGTAAACGCCGATCACTTTGAAGCGAGTGCCGTCGAGGTTGACGACGTTGCCGACGGCAGAACTCGCATCTCCAAAGAATTTCTCCGAGAGGTCGAGACTCACGAGCGCCACATGCGCTCCACCCGCGGTGTCTTCCGTGCTCAGACGGCGTCCGGCGCGCAAGGTGAGCGAATCTTGGTGGTATCCGCCGCCGGAGAAAACTGTGACGTACTGATGAAGGCGATTCGCGGAAATTTGCCACGTTTGAAAGTAGCTTGGTTCGGTTACCGTGACCGAACCAAGCATTGCATCTTGCACCGTTGCTACGTCTCGGTACTGCAATTGTGCTATTGCAGGGTCGTCTTGGTTGGTATCGACGTTCACTTGCACCGGCTGGACGCCCAGTGAGTTGAGTGTGCCGTTAATGCCGCTGCTCGCCGCGTGGCTGATGCCGAGCACAGCGATCACCGACGACGTTCCGATGATCATCCCGAGCATTGTCAAAATCGAACGCGTCCGGTTCAACCAAATCGAGCGGAACGCTTCGCTCGCATAGGCGAGGATCCGGCTCACGGGCTCTTAGACGGTGATGCGCTCGGCGCGGCCGCAACGGAAGCGCCCTCGGAAATTGCAACCGGCTTCTCGGCTATTATGACGTCTTCGGCTTTTAATCCGGAGATAATCACGGACTGCGAATCGTTGCTCTGACCTACTCGCACGGGCACTTTGTGTGCGTTCCCCTTTTGCACGACATAGACATAGCGTTTTTTGCCGTCTTTGACGATGGCATCATTTGAAACCACGATTGTGTGTGTGACGTTGGTTGTGAGAACATCGACATCAACGCTCATGCCGTCGCGTAAGAACGAAGGAGAACTATCGAGTCGGATTGTCGTGATAATCTGGCGCGCCGAGCTCGAGGGATCGTCCGACTTTTGGGCAATCGGCGAAATCGCCATGACGTGGCCTGAGAGCGTTCTGCCCGGAAAGTCTTCGCCCGTGATTTGGGCACGCTGACCGAGACGGACGTTGATGATGTCTTGTTCGTCAACTTTGGTGCGCACGATAAAAGCATCGTCGGCGGCGAGCGTGAAAATCGTCTGTCCGATGGCAACGGCATCGCCGGGCTGAATCGGACGCAAGGCGTCACCGGCTTGCGACGCGACGCTCAGAATCGTTCCCGAGAAGGGGGCGCGAATCTGCGTGTTGTTCGCTTGAGATTGTGCATATTGATAATCGGAGGCCGCCTTTGCTGCTTCGGCGTTTGCCGCCGCGACGTCGCCCCCGCCGGTTTGCACTTGCGCTGCGGCGAGCGCGGCTTGAGCCTGCGCGTAGCTTTCTTGCGCCGAGCGCAGATTCTGTTGCAGCACTTGACCTGAGCGCGAGAGCTGGCCATTGAGGGATTCGCGCTGCTGCTTGGCTTGCGCGTATGCGGTTTGCGCTTGCTGCAGCTTTGCGAGTTGCTGGTCGACCTGATCGCGCGAAACCGCCTTTTGATTGAGGAGATCTTGATCGGCCGCGTACAAGCGGCGCGCTTCGCGTAAATTGGTCGAGGCGTTGGAGAGTGCGGCGTCGGCATTCACGCGCTGATCCGCAGCGGTGCTCCCGCCGTATCCAAGACCCGACTGCGAGCCGTTCGCAACGTCTTGCTGCGCCTGCGTGAGACGCGCGCGAGCGGATTCAAGGTTCGCTTGCGCCTGCACTACGTTCGTGCGCGTCGTCGCGGTCGAACTCTGTGCTCTGGCCACCGCCGCGCGATAGGCGTCCGCGCCGCCCTGCGCGCCGTTGATGATTTGCGGATTGGAAATCGTTGCGAGCAACTGGCCTTCCGTGACATAATCTCCGGCGCGCACAGAGATGTTGCCCAGGTTCCCACTGATTTGTGCCGCAAGCGTTTGCGTGCGCGGACGTTGCACCACCCCGTTTTCGGGCAGCTTGGTCGTGAAAGTCGTGAACTTAACGGTTTGTTCTTTCACCGTAGCCGCGTCGCTATGACGCGCCTTCCCTGCGAGGACTGCCACCAGGAGCAGCAAGACAAAGGCGCCGATGACGATCAGAATGTTTCTACGACGTGTATTCATTTGGTGTTATAAATCCGAGACGAGGCCGGCCGGGTCAAAGATGCCCAAGGCCGTGCGCAGTTTTACGAGTGCGGTAATATACGCAACGCGTGCGTTGAAAAGGTCCGTTTGTGCGGAGACGGCCGTGTTTTGCGCCGCCGTGACGTCCGTTAGAGAAATGAGGCCGTTCTTATATTGAAGCTGCGCGATGCGCGCGGACTCTGTGGCAAAATCGGCGGCTTTCTTTTGGTAAACGAGGGATTGAGCAGCGGTTTTGGCACCGCGCAAAGACTGGCGCACGTCGGCTTCCGCTGCGCCGATTGCGGACGCATATGCGAGTTCGTTCGAGTGAATATTTTCATCCGCCGCAACGTGAGCGGTGTGGCGTGTGCCGTAGTCGATGAGCGGTACCGAAAACGTGGTGGTCGCTCCGACTTGCCAAAAGCCGGGATTCCCGCGCGTGAAGCTGTAGGGGAAGCCGACACACTGCGAAGGGGGCAACGCTCCGGCTGCGCAACCCGCGTTGAGACCGCTGATCTGTGCGTATTGCGAGGCCGCGTTGGTCGGCGACATTTGATTTCCGAACGCGCCGTTGACTGAAATCTGCGGGCGCAAATCGGTATCGATCGAGGATCTATTCAAACGTGCGATGGCAAGGGCCGCAGCGGCGACGGCGACATCGGGCCTATTTTGCTGCGCGACCGCGATCATTGTTTCGAGCGTTTGCGCGGGCAGCGCAGGTTCCGGCAGCGTTTGCGAAACGGCAAAATCGGAATCTAGCGGAGCGCCGATCAACTGCGCGAGCGCTTCACGGGCCGTCTGCACGTCGGATTGCGCGCCAAGATTGGTCGAAAGCGCCTGCTGGACGGCCGTGTCTGCGCGAAGCACATCGACGCCCGCAACCAGCCCGGATTTTTCCTTTGCCTGCGCAACGGTGAGAAGCGTTTGCTGATAGGCGAGATTGTTCTGCGCTATCTGGTAGGCGTTTTGTTTGCTCGCGACGCCGAAGTACGCGCTCACGATGCTATTCGTGATCTGCGCCTGCGTTTGTCGAAGATCTGCTTTGGCGGATTCGACTTGCCGTTTTCCTTCTTGCGCCAAGATTTGATTGAGCGAGCCGTTGTAGAGCGTCCATTGGCCGCCGATCTGCGCCGTATTCTGCGAAAATTTGCTTTGCGGCGAAATTCCGAATTGCGCGAACTGACCACCCGCGTTGCTCGAGCGGGCCAGTTGATTCTGCAGCGTTCCGTTGATGGCGGGCAACTCTCCAGCCCGCTCTTTTGTAAAACTGGCTTGGGCGTTTGCCAGCAATGCGGCCTTCGCCGCGATGGTTGAATTGTGGCTCAGCGCGTACTGAACTGCATCCCGCAAGCTCAGCGGTGCGGCCGCAGTGGCTGGATAAAGAGAGGCAAAGAAGACCGCCGCAACCGCGGCAACACCGCCAAGAATGCGCATTATTATCTCGCAGTTACCAATTGAATGATGGCCCCACCGAAAAAGATTGTGGCTGCGGTGAGGTAGGCTTGCACCTTCGGAACGCGCGCGACAATCTGCATCGCCATGGCGATGAGCACCGCCGCCCAGAGAAAGAACGGATTGAAGTAATAGAGGAACGCCACGGTTTTAACGCCCGCGTGTGGCGCGATCCACGCCAAACTCGGCACCGAGAGGTAGATGTCCGATGTCGAATTATACGCATTGACTCCGCGCACCAAGGCAAGAATGCCGACGACGAGCGAGTAGAGACCGAAACCTGGGATCATGATATTCATGGACGTCGCCCAGAAGTGTTTAAAAGTGGCGCTGCCGCTGCCGATTGCATTGAAAATCAGCATGATCAAGCTTTGGAGGGCAACGACAAGAAAGATGATGAGCGGAATGAATGCCCAGCTAAAACTGCCGAATTTATCTCCCATGGCAATTCGGGCGTTTCGCTGCGCTTCATCGAGATTTGGATCGGCGGCCATCTGCGCGACCATGGCCGCATGAACCGCATGCATTTGGGCCGGTCCCGCTAGATACGTTCCGATGAGCGAGGTGACCAAGGCTATTATGAGGGCCCAGGCCCACATCGGTGCCACGCGCAGCGTCTCGAAAGCTTCGCGAGGGGCGACAATCACATTGAGCGCCGTGGATAAACCGTTCGGGCGCTCTGTTCCGGTTGGATCTACAGCCATAAGCCTCTCATTTCAGTACAGCAAATAAAAAAGCGGCCCAGCGATAACTACACCGCGGACGCCAAGATGTTTCAACAGCGCCGGTTACGAGCCTTCGGTCTCCCAAGGATACGCGGTTACGTTACGTCAGGGTCAAGGCTATTTTCGGATTGGCAGGTTTGCCATTTCGCGCCACACCAAAGCGGTCAGAACGCCGGTAACCAAAGCGGTCCAGGGAACAACGATTACCGCGCGCGGTCCGGCCGAAAACGCCCTAGCATCAATGAGATAATACAGCGCCAGAGCAGCCATGCAGGCAAAATAGGCCAGGCCGGGCTCGTGAGGGTTAAAGCGATTGACCGAAATGGCCGCGATGCTTATGCCGAGGATTGCTGCCCCCAAGCCGGCCGCGCCGAAGGCGATGATGGCATCGCTCGGGGCGTGCAGCAAGCACAAGGCGGCGCCCAACACACCCATAAACGCTACTACAAAAAGAAGTGGCGCCGTCGCGATACGCCGCAATGACACGCCCGCCGCGTGTAACGCTAAAAGCTCGCCATGCCTAGAGAGATCGCGAAAACATATGAGGGCGGCCATAGTTGCGGGCAACCCGAGCAGTGCGATGTTTTGTTCGCCGCCGGGTACGACGAAAAGACAGACAGCGTCCAGCAGCACGCAGACCGGGACGAACCGTCGCAGCAGGTAGCGGTCTAGGATCTTCATTGAATAGGTCATCGACCGGAAGCCGTTTTTCTATCACTTCCCGTACATGATCGAGGTGGGCTTCGCGCATTTCCAGCAGCTCTAGTTGCAGAATCGTAGCGGCCCGGCGGCGGGCCCGGTGCGAATACATATCGAGCGATGGGGCTGCCGCATGACGGGTCGGCATTTTGGGGCCGGCGGCTTTAGTCGAGGCGGACGCCGGCGCCATGAGTAGAATAGCCAAGAAGAGCGCCGGTGCGGCGCGCATGAAATCGTGCATTTTTCTTTCCTCCGGAGCCCTTTCACACCGAGGGGTATCCTTCTAAAGACGTGATGGCTTGAGCATCGATACCTTGATCGTCCCGCCGCCGCCGGACGAGCCCTACGTCCGGATCATCCCGCTAGGCGGATGTGGCGAAATCGGACGCAATATGACGCTGATCGAAACGAACGACGATATCGTCGCGGTCGATTGCGGCCTGATGTTTCCGGACGATGAGATGTTCGGCGTCGACATCGTCATCAATGATTTTTCCTATTTGCGCGAACGCGCGGATAAATTTCGCGGCCTGCTGGTTACGCACGGACACGAAGATCACATCGGCGGCATTCCGTATCTGCTGCGCGAGTTTAAGGTTCCGATCGTTGGCACGGATCTGACGCTTGCGCTGATTAAAGCCAAGGCGCGCGAGCACAAGTTCAGCGATGAGTATTTCCGCCTAGTCAAACCGGGAGATCGCGTTTGTTTTGGCGCAATCGAAACCGAATTTATTCACATCAACCATTCCGTCGCGGGCGCTTGTGCGCTCGCGCTGCGCACGCCGGTCGGTACGATTTTCCACACCGGCGACTTTAAGTTCGATCAAACGCCGATCGACGGCAAGCCTGCGGATTTTGCGGCCATTGCAAAAGTGGGCGATGAGGGCGTCCTCTGCATGCTCTCTGATAGCACGAACGCCGAACGGCCCGGGCACACGCTCTCGGAGCGGATCGTGGGTGAAGCCTTCACCGCAATCTTCCAGCACGCAAAAGGCCGGATTATCGTCGCGTCCTTTGCCTCAAACGTGCCGCGTATTCAACAAGTCATCGACCACGCGGTGACCTTCGATAAGAAGATTGCCTTCTTGGGACGCTCGCTCGCGAACGTAATGCATTTTGCATCGGAACTTGGGCACTTGCGCGTGCCGCAAGAGCGAGTCATCCGCATCGAAGACGTTGACGAATACCCCCCGGAGAAGGTCGTCGTGATGACGACCGGTTCGCAAGGCGAGCCCATGTCGGCGCTCACGCGACTCTCCGTGCGGGATCACCGCAAGTTCCGCATTGTTGCCGGCGACACGGTCGTCATCAGCGCAACGCCGATTCCGGGCAACGAAAAGAGCGTCTACAAGACGATCAATAATCTCTACAAACTTGGGGCGACGGTCGTTCACGGAACCGATGGCAAGTCCCACGTCTCCGGCCATGCATCCCAAGAAGAACTCTTGCTGATGCTCAATCTCGTGCGGCCTGAGTTTTTCATGCCGGTGCACGGCGAATACCGCATGCTCGTGCATCACGGAAAACTTGCGACCCAGACCGGCGTCGATTCCCAAAACGTTTTCGTGGTAGAGAACGGTGATATTTTAGAATTCACGCAGTCGCACGGCGATAAAGTCGGCAAGACCTATGGCGGCAACGTGATGGTGGACGGCTCGGGCGTCGGTGATATCGGCCAGGCCGTGCTGCGCGATCGCAAGGCACTCTCAAACGACGGCATCATGATGGTCGTCGTAACCATCGATGCCGAAGAAGCGCGCGTCATCGCCGGGCCCGACATCGTCACGCGCGGCGTGATGTACTTACCGGAGTCCGGCGGAATTTTGGACGAACTCAAGAACGAGCTCGGCGAAGTTATCGCGAACTGCTCGGTCGAGGGAATTCGCGACGTCAATACCGTTAAGGAGCATATCCGCAGCGGCCTTGCCAAATCGATTTTTAATCGGACGCGCCGCCGCCCGATCGTCATTCCCGTCGTAATGGAAGTGT
>JACRUB010000180.1 GCA_014305015.1 Vulcanimicrobiota bacterium
GGTATACCAAGCTCTCGAAGTCAAGCTGGGCCGCGCCGCAACCGAAGACGAAGTCGCCGAAGCAATGGGCCTATCCGTCAAAGAACTCGACGTTTTGATGCAGCGCGTCCGCGGCACATCCGTGCTTTCGCTCGAGGAGTTTCTTCCGAACGAAAAGGGCTACGAGATTCCGCTGGTCGACACGCTCAAAGACGGCGATAACGACGTAACGATTGCCGTCGAATCGCGCGAGATCAAAGCATCGCTCATTAAAGCCGTCGACGAGTTGCCGCCGCAAGAACGCACGGTCATCTCACTCTATTACTTCGACGGTCTAACGCTGAAAGAAATCAAGAGCGCTCTCAATGTCTCCGAATCGCGGGTTTCCCAGATCCACGCCCAGGCCGTCATCCATCTGAGGACCAAGCTGAGGAATCTGCGCGCCGATCTCGGCTACCGTGAGGGCGACCCCAACGTCAAGCAGAAATACCTCCGGAAAGGCCCCGCTGCGACCGATATAGGAATAGCAGGGTAGAATTCAGCCCTTCGGCTGAATTCACGGATTCAGCAGGTTACGCTGAATCCGCGTTAGCGGGGTAAGCCAGGATGGCGATTAGGCCAGTCGATCTTCAAGGAGCATTCGTCGGGGCACAGGCTAACTCGACCGTGCTTCGCAATGCCGAAGAAGCCCCGGCCATCGCGCAGGCCGCCCAAAATGCGAACTTCGCCGCGCAGGCGAGTAAGCGCGAAGAGACGATCGAAGAAACGACGCACGCCGCCGGGAATAAAGTCAAAGCGAAAACGCGCAAGGACGAATCGGGCGGCAAGCAGTCGGCCGATCAGCACACGCACCAGCGCCAGGCGGGCGAAGCCGCGGACGAGCATCCGCTCGGCCTCGCGGGCGAAGGCCATCATTTCATCGACGTAACCGCGTAGAGACATGTCCGCGGTCGATCCACTAGCCGTTCTTGCCGCGCAAGCCGCAGCAATTCAATCCGGCGTCCCCGATGCATCGCTCGATTTCGGCGCCGTCGCGCAAATTCTGCAAGCGCAGCTTGCGGCCGGCGATGTGCTCGAAGCCACCATCTTGCCCCCGCAAGGCGGACAAGATCTGATTTCCATTCTCGAACAGACCGTGGTTGCACAATTGCCGGCCGACGTTCATCCCGGCGACGTGCTGTTATTGCAAGTGACGGGCTTCCAAGGCAACCAGATTCTGGTCCGCAATCTCGGCGTGCAAGATCCGAACAATCCAGTTGCGACATTTATTCCCCAACTTCCACCGCAGACACCGCAGGGAAGTTCGCCCGCCGCTACGCTGACGACCATTGTTGGCAATCCAGGTGCACCGGCGGCGCAAACACAACCGCAAACAGCGTCGCCGCAGACGCCGGTGCCTGTAGAAATTCCACGTACGAGCGGTCCGCCGATCGCTCCACCCGCCTCGGTATTTGTAGCCGCCTCAGTACGTCCGTCGCCGGCTGCGCGACAACCGCAACAACCGCAAGAAGTACAGGCGCAAGTCCCGCCTGCGCCGGCGCAGCCCGTCGATATCGAGTCGCGGCTTGCAGCCGCGCGCGCGGCGACGGCAGAACGGTCCATACAAGCGCCGCCGCCTGAACCTACACAAACGACGGCGGCATCGCAGGCGCCACAGCAATCGCGCCCGATCAATTTACCGGCCGCGCCTCCGGTCATTACGCGCAGCGCTGCGGCCGTGGTCCAGCAACGAGCAACAGCCGCGCAGCCAACAGCCGCTCAACCAACAACCGAACAACCAACTGCGGCGCAACCCGCCGCAGAACAAACCATCGCCGAAAAGGTTCCGGTTACGGCAGCCGCCGTGCAGCGTGCGCCGGCACGCGCCGCGAACACCGCCACCATTCTTGCCGACGCCTTAGCATCAAAGGAGCCCGTGAAAATTCTTGCGGCACTCCGTGTGCCTGCGACTCCGATTACACTTGCTGCGGCCCGCGTCGTAACAAATGCAAGCACGCAAGTACAAACCGCATTGCAGAATCTGGAGCAGATGCTCTCGCAGGTGCACTCGAGCGATGCGCGCGTCGCAACCCTGCAGAACATAACCACCTTTATCTCGCACTTGGAACCGCGAAGTGCGCCGACCCTTTCCGCACAACTGAGCGCGTTTATAAGCAACGTCTTAGGCGGCGCGGAAAACAAGATGGCGCAGTTGCTGCAGGCCCTCGCCCCGCGCGCTCAAGCGGTACCGCAAGCACCTTTAAGCGTCGAGCATGTCGCAAGTGGTGCGCCCGCACACGTTCCCATCGTCGCCGAAGCACGCGCGGCCGAACGTCAAATGGCGATTTCACAAGACTTAAAATCGACGCTGCTCTCGCTGATCGCCAACCCGCCAACGGGCGGTTCACCGCAACTGACGCAAGCTGTGAACGAGAGTCTGATCGCACTCACGGCCATGCAGTTCAATACCCTCATTGCAAATCAGCAGGATCCGAGCGCGCTTGCGATGAGCGTCCCGCTCGTATTTTATGACGGGGGCCAAGCTTCAAACATTCGCGTATCGCGGGATGCTCCAAACAAAAAATCCCAACGTCTCGACGCGGATAATTTTCACATCGCATTCGTCTTGGATACGCATGCGCTCGGAACCGTCGCAATCGATTTGGAAACTGTCGGACGCGCGGTCAAAGTTGCGGTGAAAACGGACCGCGCTTCAGCCGTCGACCGTTTCAATTCTTCACTTGGCGACTTGCGCGCGCGCTTAGAGCACTTACGGTATAACATGACTTCAACCGGAGCGGACATGGTGTCCGCGCAAGTAGCGCAAGCGGAGCCGGCCGCGCCTGTCAAAACCTCGAACGTGGACCTGCAGGCATGAACCGCGATTCGTATTACGATTTTCGAAAGAAAGTGCGGCCGCGGCCTGCCGCGGCGGCCCTGAAGTACGATCCGCTCAGCGATGAGGCGCCGGAGATTCTGGCTTCCGGCCACGGTCTTGTGGCCGAAGAGATTCTACGGATCGCAAAAGAAAACGACGTGCCCCTGCATCAGGATGCGGCCATGGTAGAGGCGCTCGCGCGGCTGGATAGTACCGACGTTTTGCCCCGCGAGCTCTATGCCGTGGTGGCCGAGGTGCTGGCCTACGTCTTCCGCTTGGATGAAGAGGTGACCGCAAACCAGAGAGGCGTTTAATCGAACAGGAGTTCGATTGGGACGAGGGAATAGAGATACTCCGTGAGCTTTCTGGCAAAGATCCGGTCTGCATTCGGGCGCTCAAAAGAGACGCTCTCGGCTATCGAATCGCTTGGCCGGGCGCGCAAACCCGTTGACGCAGCCTTTTGGGACGAACTCGAGGAGCTTTTACTCCTGGCCGATTTCGGCTTTCCCACCACTGAAAAAATCATCGGCGGGCTGCGCACTGTCGCCAAACAAGAACTCTGGCGCACAAGCGATCAGGCCATCGCGCGATTTCGCAAAGACGTCGAGCGTTTTCTCACGCTGCCGGAGGCCGAGATCAACCTCGCCAAAAAGCCGGCGGTCATTCTCGTTGTCGGCGTCAACGGCAGCGGCAAAACCACAACCATCGGAAAGTTAGCGCAGCGCTATCGCAACGAACGCAAGAAAGTGCTGCTCGTTGCGGCAGATACGTTTCGCGCGGCCGCGGCCGAGCAACTCGCGATTTGGGCACAGCGGAGCGGCGCGGATTTCGTGCGCGGCCGCGAGGGAGCGGACCCAGCATCGGTGGTCTTTGACGGCGTACAAACCGGCAAGGCGCGCGGCGCGGAGATCATTCTCATAGATACTGCGGGCCGTTTGCAAACCAAAACCAATTTAATGGAAGAACTTAAGAAGATGCGCCGCATCATCGAGCGTGAACTGGGCGAGCCGCCGGCGGAGACGCTGCTCGTGGTGGATGGAACCACCGGTCAAAATGCGATCTCGCAGGCGCGCCTCTTTAATGAAGCCACGAAACTCACCGGCGTCGTGGTGACAAAATTAGACTCGACTGCAAAGGGAGGCGTGCTGGTCGCGATCGTGGACACGCTGGAGATTCCAATCAAATTTGTCGGGCTCGGTGAGGCGGCCGATGACTTGCGCCCCTTCAAGCCCTCGGAATTCATCGATGCACTTTTTGAAGATAGCGCAGCGTAGTATGCCAGAGTGCTGGCATTCTCACCGGATAACCTTACACCACTGTAAACACTAACTAAAGAGAAATAGGAGTTTAGGAACATGGCGCAAGACGACCGGCAAGTCGCACTCAACAACGCACTCGCGCAGATCGAGCGGCAATTCGGCAAGGGCTCGATCATGAAAATGGGCGACTTCCAAGAACGTATGGCGTACGAAGTCGTTCCCAGCGGCTCGATCGCCCTCGATTTGGCACTCGGCGTCGGCGGGTTTCCGCGCGGCCGTGTCGTCGAAATTTACGGTCCGGAATCCAGCGGTAAAACGACGCTTGCCCTGCATGCCATCGCAGAAGCGCAAAAGACCGGCGGCACCGCTGCCTTTATCGACGTGGAACACGCGCTGGATCCAACCTACGCTGCAGCGCTCGGCGTGGATCTGGACAATCTCTTAGTTTCTCAACCGGATACGGGTGAACAGGCGCTTGACATCGCCGAGATGCTCGTTCGCAGCAACGCAGTCGACGTGGTTGTTGTCGACTCCGTTGCTGCGCTCGTGACCAAGGCCGAGCTCGAAGGCGATATGGGCGATGCTCACGTGGGCTTACAAGCGCGCCTCATGTCTCAGGCCCTGCGTAAACTCACGGCCTGCATCTCGCGTTCCAAGACGGTCATGATCTTCATCAATCAACTCCGCGAAAAAGTCGGCGTCATGTTCGGCAACCCCGAAACCACCTCAGGCGGCCGCGCGCTCAAGTTCTACGCCTCGATTCGTCTCGATGTTCGCAAACTCGAACAAATCAAGATCGGTACGGATGTCGTCGGAACGCGCACCCGCGTTAAAGTCGTCAAAAACAAAGTGGCGCCCCCGTTCCGCCAAGCGGAATTCGACATCACCTACGGCCGTGGAATCTCCAAGATGGGTTCGATTCTCGACGTCGCGCTGGAACGCAACATCGTCGGCAAGAGCGGTTCGTGGTACACCTACGGTGAGACGCGCATCGGCCAAGGCCGCGAAAACGCCAAGGCGTTCCTTGAAGAAAACGTGCAGCTGGCAGACGAAATCACCGCCAAGTTGCGCGACGCAGTCCCGGCCATCGTCTCCAAGAACGGCACCGCAACCCCGCCTCCCACCGAAGAATAGAAATGGGGATGGCGGGTTCGATTTTGGACTGTTGCTAGGCGCGAGGAGTGCGGAATGGTTTCCCATTTAAGCGAGGAGGAACGACGCAGCAGTTCAAAAGCGGCCCGCCTTTCCGCGTTGCGCTGCTTAGCGCAGCGGCGCCTTACGGAGTCACAGCTTTGGGCTCGGCTCGAGCGCAAAGGTTTTCCCGATGAAGAGGTGCGCGATGCGGTTGCGTCGTGCAAACGCGACGGCTACATTGACGACAAACTCTTTGCGGAGTTATTCATCGAGCAAAAACGCAAGGCGATCGGCAATTCACGCCTCGTCGGGGAACTTGTAAAACGTGGAATCGATCGCGACGTAGCGGCTTTTGCAGTTCAGCGAGCTTCGGTTGACGAGACGCAACGCGCCGATGACGCGATCCTCAAGCTCTTTCGAACAAAATCGACGCTGAGCTACCCGAGCGCCGCGCGTACGCTCGAGCGGTTAGGCTTTCCGGCTTCGTTGATCTATCGCAAGCTGCGCGAGCATGCAGCTAGCTTTGGCCCACTTTCATGAACCCTCGTGGTGACGGCGGAGCAACTCGGCGCCGATCCGCTCGAGGGGAATGTCTTGAAGTTCCAAGAGCACGAGCAAATGGAAAAGTAAGTCCGATGCTTCCCAAACTCGTTCGGACTCTTCGCTGTTTTTGGCGGCGATGATCACCTCGGCTGCCTCCTCGCCGATTTTCTTGCAGATGGCGTCGGGGCCGCCGCGAAAGAGTTTTCCAACGTAGGAATCCGGCGGCGCCTGCGCTTTACGCCCGCTCAAGACATCTTGGAGCATCAGAAGTGCCAGTGCAAAGTCGTTCGATTGCCGGTGCGTTCCGTGCAATGTGTTATGGAAGCAAGAAGGCTTGCCGGTATGACAAGCCGGTCCTTGCGGAATCACTTGGTACAACAAGGCATCTGCGTCGCAGTCGTATGAGACCGATTGCACCGCCTGTGTGTTGCCCGACGTCTCGCCTTTGCGCCACAGTGAATTTCTGGAACGGCTAAAGAGAACGGTCTGCTTCGTACGCAGCGTTTCTTCCAGGGCAATGAGGTTTGCATGTGCGAGTGTCAAGACAGTTCCACTTGCAGCATCTTGAATCACAACAGGCAACAAGCCGCGCTCGTCCCAGCGTAGATCGGCTAGTTCCATGCTCACACCCTCCCAGCGATGAGTGGCCCGAGTGGCCGGACGTCAATTCCGCGCCTGCTCAAGAATGTTTTCAAATCGCCAATCGACAGTTCACCATAGTGAAATAGCGAAGCAGCGAGCGCTGCGTCAACATCGCAATCGACAAAAACCTGCGCGAAATCCTCAGCCGAACCCGCGCCGCCTGAGGCGATGATCGGCACGTTAACGGCGTCGCGTATTTCGCGTAGCAGCGGCAAATCGAACCCGCTCTTCGTCCCGTCGCGATCGATGCTCGTTATGAGTAATTCGCCCGCGCCACAGTCTACCGCGGTTCGCGCCCAGCGTACCGCATCGAGTCCAGTGGCGACGGTAGCGCCGCCAGTCATGACCTCGAAGTGCGCATCCGGCAGGCGCCTGGCGTCGATTGCGACCACAACACATTGGCTGCCAAAGCGTCTTGCTGCGTCCACCAGCACGTTCGGATTACGCACGGCCGCGCTGTTGAGCGAAACTTTATCGCAGCCGGCGTGGAGCAACCGATGAATATCCTCCACGCTGTCGACCCCGCCGCCCACCGTAAATGGAATTGTAAGTTCTGCGGCAACGCGTTGCACGGCATCGAGCGTCGCTTTGCGGGGTTCTAGGGTTGCGGCGATGTCTAAGAACACTACCTCATCGGCACCTTGAGCCTCGTATTGCTTCGCCAGTTCGACTGGGTCGCCGGCATCGCGCAGGTTTGCAAACCGGATGCCCTTTACGACGCGTCCGCCTTTGAGGTCCAAACATGGAATGATGCGACGCGACGGCATTATGCGCGCCACCCCGCGAGCAGCTCGCTAAGGGCTGCAATCACGGCCCGGTTTTGAGGTTCGGTTCCGATTGTAATCCGTAGCCGGCCCGGCATCGAGAGCGCATCTCCGGATCGAACGGCAATCCCACGCTCTAAGAGTTCCTCACACGCTCGTGTCGCATCAATCGGAATTCCAACGCTCAAGAAGTTTGCTTGAGAGGGGAAAATGTCGAGCCCTAAGCGTTGTAACTCGGGTGAAAGTTGAGCTTTTCCGGCAACATTTGTCGCGATGCTGAGCTCGACGAACTCCTCGTCATCGAGGGCGGCAAGCGCAGCCGCGACGGCCGCTTTCGAGACGTTGTATGGAATGCGCCGCGCGTTCATGGCTCCAATCGTCTCCTCGTCCCCGAACCCGTAGCCGAAGCGCAGCGACGCCAGCCCATAGATTTTCGAGGCTGTGTGAAGCACAAGCGTTCGTGGGCGCTCAACCAATGCGCGAGCGTCTAGGTGGAGACGGTCCATGTATTCACTGTATGCCCGATCGACAATCAGAGCGACGCTTGGTGAAAGACCGGCGAGGAGTTTTTTCCACGCGGCTGCATCAAGAGCCGTACCGGTCGGATTGTTCGGATCGCAAAGAAAGAGCATTTTCGTATCTTTGTCGACGGCATCGAGCATTGCGGCGATATCGTGAACGCCGTCGCGCAACGGCACTTCAATTGCTTGCGCCTGCTGAGCGCGCACGGCAATGTGGAAAAGCGAGAAGGAGGGTATGCCCATGACGGCGCTGTCGCCGGGCGCCAAGAAGATAGCGGCGGCAAGCGCGATAAGTTCGTTGCTCCCGTGACCGAGTACGATCTGCCGTGGAGGCAGGCGGAAACGCGCGCCGAGGGTTTCTCGAAGCAGCGTGTAGGTATCATCGCCGTACAGGTTGAGATCGTCGAGCTCGCGTAACGCTGCTCGAGCCTTGGGTGAAGTGCCAAGCGGATTTTCATTCGCATTGAGTTTAACGATCTCAGCGTGACCGTACCGGCGCCGGAGCTGTTCCATGCTCTCGCCTGGTGCATACGTTTTCATTCCAGAACACCTTTTGTGGAGGGAACGGAGTTCTCACCCGAACGCGCTTTTGCAAAGGCGAAAGATCGTGCAAAGGCTTTAAAAGTTGCTTCGCACAGGTGGTGCGAGATTGTGCCTTCCATTGCAATAAGGTGCACGGTCATCTTGGCGTTATCGGTCAGGGCGCGGAAAAACTCGCCCACCATTTCCAAAGGGAAGCCGCCAATCTCATCGCGCTCGAACCGCACCTTAAAATTGAGAAAGGGTCTGCCGGAGAAGTCGACACTTGCTGCTATGAGGGCATCGTCCAATGGCAGCATGATCGAACCGTACCGTACGATCCCGCGTTTCTCTGCGAGCGCGCTTGCAATGGCGCCGCCGAGTACGATTGCCGTATCCTCGATGAGATGGTGGTTATCCATTCCGTCGCCACGCGCGTGCAGACGCAGCCCACACCCGGAGTGGCGCGCAAATGCTTCGAGCATGTGATCGAAAAATGCAAGCGAGGTATCGATCGCGATCTCGCCGCCGTCGAGGTCCAACTCGATGGATATTTGCGTTTCCTTTGTGGTGCGCTCACGCGCTGCAGTGCGATGGGGTTCCATGTGTTGTTCCTTTCACAAAATTGGCGAGGAGCCGCGCTCCCGTTGCCTGACTCTTTTCCGGGTGGAACTGCGTGCCCATGACGTTTCTTTCCGCAACGACCGCGCTAAAAGCTCCCTCGTTGTCGGCGCGCGCGGCGGTTGCACGCACGACCGGCGCGCGGTGCGAGTGCATGAAGTAGGCGTACTCAGATGCGCTCAAGCCCGAGACGAACCCGTGATCCCGCAGGATCTCGAGTTTCGTCCAGCCTATATGCGGTACGCGAGAAGTTCCTTTGAATCGCGTGACTTCTCCCGCGAAGATTCCTAAGCCGCGGGTCGCCCCGAATTCATCGCTTCCTTCAAAGAGAATTTGCATTCCGACGCAGATTCCCAAAAACGGCTTTCCGTCCGTAATAATTTCTGAAATTGCGGGAAGCAACTCACGAGTTCGTAGTGCATCCATTGTTGCGCCGAAGGCGCCATCCCCGGGAAGAATTGCTGCATCCGCTGCCCGCAGAGCATGCGGATCCCCGGTGAAGATTACCTCACTCGTGTGTTTCGCGAGCGCCGCGAGCAGCGATCCTACGTTGCCGGCGCCATAGTCGATAACGGCGATCATGAAGCGCGCATCCTTGCCGTCCGGGCGTGCGCATCGAGGCCCTCGAAACGGGCGAGGGCTTCGATTGCCGCAGCATCGCCGGCCATACGGCGCGCACTATTTCGCAGGACCGAGAACGAGCGCATGAAGTCGAGCGTCCGGAGCCCCGAGCTAAAACGGGCGGATCCGGAAGTCGGCAAGACGTGATTTGTTCCCGCGATGTAGTCGCCGCAGGCCACCGGCGTGTAGGGGCCGACGAAGATTGCTCCCGCATTGCGAATCAATGTTAGGTACTCTTCGGGATCGCGAACTTGGAGCGAAAGATGCTCGGGTGCAAACGAATCGATGACATCGAAGAGCTCCGCGCGATCGGATGCGTGAACGAAATAGAGCCCTCGTTCCAAAACCGCGGCGATCACGCCGCTCCGGCTTGGGAGTTGCCCGCGGACGTGGTCGAGATAGGTCGTGCATCGTTCTAGCATCGACATCGATTCCGAAACAACCGCGACGCGCGCATGCGGATCGTGTTCGGCTTGCGCGAGCAGCTCCCACACCACTTGTTCCATGCCGGCGTCTTCGTCCGCGACGACGAGTACTTCAGAGGGACCCGCGAGGCCGTCGATCGCACATGTTCCAAAGACTTGGCGTTTCGCTTCAGTCACCCAGCGGTTTCCGGGACCAACGATTTTATCAACGGCGGCAATCGTTTGCGTTCCGAATGCGGCAGCCGCAATGGCTTGCGCGCCGCCTACCGCATAGAGCTCATCGACGCCGCACAGCGAACATGCATAGAGAACCGCGGGGTGGACCGTGCCGTCAGGCTGCGGCGGACAGAACACGGCCAAACGCTCCACACCCGCGACTTTCGCTGGCACGGCATTCATAATGACGGACGAAGCGAGCGGAGCAGTGCCGGCCGGAACGTACGCTCCGACCGCGCGCAGCGGTACGTAGTGAAAGCCATACGCCGTGCCGTCGGTTTGCACGTAGTCGATGGGCGAAGGCAATTGCCGGCGATGAAAATCTTCCACGCGGGTTTTGGCAACCGCGAGTGCGCTCGCAATTTCCGGAGTGACCAAGTCCGGGCGCGCTTCGAGTGCCGGAACCGGCACGGAGAGCATTTCAAGGGTGAAGTGCGCGCTGTCGAATTGTTGCGTGTATTCCAAAAGTGCAGCGTCACCCGCCACTCGCACGTTTTCGAGAATTGATGCTACACCGCTCGACACCTCGTCACCGGCGCTCCAGCCATGCGCGAATAAAGGCGCAAGCCCCAGGCGGTCGGAGGCATCAAAAATCTTAAACGGCACGGGGCACCTCAAGTCGCGCAAGGAGCTCGAGCATTCGATCGTGTTTCGCGCGGAAGCGCACCGGATTGGCAACGAAACGAGCGCTCGAGCGATCGATCTCATCGATGACGACCATGTCATGGGCTTCCAGTGTTTTTCCGGTTGACACGAGATCGACGATAACGTCGGAGAGGCCGACGAGGGGGCCGAGCTCGACCGACCCGTGTAGTTCAATTATCTCGCACGGGATATTCCGGCGCGAAAAATAGGCTTGCGCCATACGCTTGAATTTTGTTGCAACGCGCAAGAATGTCGGAAAGCGCTTGCCCGCGTGGTAACCATCCTGCGCGCGCCCGGCCACAACCAGACGGCACTGCCCGAAGGCAAGATCGGCGAGTTCCGCAACAGACCTATCGGTCTCCCACAGCGTATCTTTTCCGACAATTCCGCAATCTGCCGCCCCATATTGTACGTAGGCAGGCACATCTGTCGGGCGCAGTAGCAACACATCGATTCCGGTGCTGCCGAGGTCGAACTGTAGGCGTCTGCCGGGATCTGCGGGTACGTCAATTGACGCTCCGCGTAAACGCCGCGCGGCTTCGGTATAGAGCGCACCCTTTGGAACGGCGACGACAAATCGATCCGCGCTCATGCCGGCACCACGACATCAGCCCGGATTTCTTCAACGGCGCCATCTCGCTCGATGAGGACGCATCCAATAGATTTCTCGCGCGCGTAAAGCAGCAGCGCATCGCGGTCCAGGCCGGCCACGTCTGCGCGAACGGTGTTCCCTTTTGCGCGCTCGCGCGCGGCGAGCGCATCGGAACCGCTAACGAGCACGTCGATGCGCTTGACTCGTTTCGTGCCGGTTCCTCGTCGTTCGAGCGCGAGCAGAATCCCTTCGATCTCCACCATCCAGCCGACGGCCGGTGCTTGCATGCCGAATTGTGGCAAGAGTGAGTCGTAGCGGCCACCTCCGCAGAGCGCAAAGCCAAGGTCTTTGAC
>JACRUB010000176.1:0-7744 GCA_014305015.1 Vulcanimicrobiota bacterium
GAATCCGCGATCTTCGAATCGCACGTTGATCTCCAGCGCCTTCGCTTCGTCGAGCAAGCGGCGCACCACCGGATCGCGCTTGCGATCGTCGGCGATATGCAGCTTGCGCAATTTCTCACCGGCCGCGAGCGCTTCACCTACAGCGTGAATGCCGTAGAGAACATCGTCGAGGTCGGCAATATCGCTGCCGCGTTTCTTGCGGTGATCTACCCGGAGGCGACGGTCCACGTGGTGCCTTCTTTCGAATCGTTGAGTGCGACGCCGCAGCGCATGAGGATGTCCCGCAGGCGGTCAGACTCAGCCCAATTTTTCTCCGAGCGCGCCTTAATGCGGGCGTTTATTACGCTCTTGATCGCATCCCCGGTTGAACTATCGCTCAGCGAGATACCCGCGCCAATTTCTGCTCGTAGCTTTTCGATAAAATCGGGCGGCAGCTCCACTTTCGGTTCGACCAACCACGCCTTGTCCGGCGTAAGACCGAGCAAATCAAGCGCATATGTGAACTGTCCCGCGACTGCGAGCCGCTCTTCTTCTTTTTCCGGCACCGGTTGCGAAGCGAATTGGTGCAAGACGGCAAGTGCCGCAGCCGTGTTCAGATCTTCGCTCATTGCCGCATCGAAGGCCTCGATCAGCGACCCTGTACGCACTGGGAAGGCCGCTTGGAGGCCCGACAACTTGCGATACGCACTCTTGAGCTTCTCCAGGCTAACCTTTGCTGCCGAAATTGACTCTTCAGTGAAATTCATCGGCTTGCTGTAGCCGGTCTGCAAAAACAAGAGACGGATCGCTTGCGGATCGTACCGTTCTAGCAAATTCGCGACCGGTTCGAAATTGCCGAGCGACTTTGACATCTTCTTATTTTCAAACAGCAGCAAGCCGCCATGCACCCAAAAGTTCGCCATGAAATGTTCCTCGGCGCGCTCTACGTGCAACAGCGGCTCGCTCTGCGCAATTTCATTTTCGTGATGCGGGAAGATGAGATCGGCGCCGCCGCCGTGGATATCAAATTGCTCGCCTAAGATCTCGCGCGCCATCGCCGAGCACTCGATATGCCAACCTGGGCGGCCATCGCCCCAGGGAGATGGCCACGACGGCTCGCCGGGTTTGGCAAATTTCCACAACGCAAAATCAAGGGGATCTTCTTTGAACTCATCGATTTCAATGCGCGCGCCGCTCTTGAGTTCATCGATATTGCGATGCGACAGTTTGCCGTACGCGGGATCTGCAGCAACTCGGTAATAGACACCGTCTTTGGCCACATATGCAAGATCTTTGTCCATGAGTTCTTGGATCATTCCCTGGATCTGCGGAATATAATTGGTCGCGTATGGCTCGTACTTCGATTCGATCGGCAGCAAGCCCAGCTTCTCCCACGATTTTTTGAACGAACCATAGAAGCCCATTACGATGTCGTGCCAGTTCTCGCCCGTCTCTTTCGAGCGCGCGATGCTGCGGTCGTCGATATCGGTGACGTTCTGAACGTAGGTCACGTCGTAGTTTAAATGTCGTAAATAGCGGCGCAAGACGTCGAAAGCCAAATACGTACGGAAGTGTCCGATATGCGCATCCGCGCTCGGCGTAAGCCCGCAAACATAAATCCGCACGTGCGGCGGATTTAGGGGCTTGAATTCGTGCACGCTGCGGGTGCGCGTATTATACAGCCTTAGAGACATCCTCGCCCTTCTCGCCGGTCAGTGCGGCTAAGCGGCGTTCCAATTCGGAAATACGTTGAGCGAGCTGAGCAATGAGTTGGGCATTTGGATCAGGCATATCGACTTGCGGTCGCGAACTCACCGGCTGTACGGGTTTTCCATCCTGAAGAACGACGCGGGCCGGCACACCTACAACCGTTGCATTGGGAGGCACGTCGCGAACAACGACTGATCCGCCGCCGACCTTCGAGTCATCACCGATCGTAATTGCGCCGAGCACCGATGCGTTCGCGCCGATCGTCACGTTGTTGCCGAGGGTAGGATGACGTTTGCCGTGCGAGAGGGTTGTGCCGCCGAGCGTTACGCCTTGATAGAGCGTTACGTTCTCGCCCACTTCAGAGGTCGCACCCACGACGACACCCATCCCGTGATCGATGAACAAGCCTTTGCCGATGCGGGCAGCCGGGTGAATTTCAATGCCGGTGATAAATCGATTGAGGTTTGAGAGAAAGCGCGGCAAGATCGGCAATCCGGTCGCATTGAGCGCATGGATGATGCGGTGCGCCGTAATCGCATGAAAGCCGGGATAGGACAAAACAACGTCGACCCAGCTTGTAGCAGCCGGATCGCGCTGCAGCGGCGCGCGCAGGTCGGCAAGAAACGTCTCTAGCGGCTTAGCCATCTTTCTTTCGTAACCGCAGGATTTGCAGGGCGGTTGCTTACGCCTCCCTATTCTTCATGCTCTGGGGCTGCGAGCGAATCCGGTTTGTCCCCATGAATCGGTTCGAACGGCTTTCCATCGGGCCCGTACTTAATCGGCTCGAGGCCTCGTCCGTGCAAGACTTTTGAGTTCACCGCCCCGATGCGCATTGCAATCCGCTCGTAGCCGAGTAACGGAAAAAGAAGCGTCAGCGGCGCGCCACCTTCCTGACCTGTGAGCGCCATGCGCACTGCATGATACGCATCTTTTTCTTGAGGCCGAATTCCTCGCCAATCGCAGGGATTGTCTTATTGAGCGGCAGTCCGCGCAACTCAGATAGCGATGCGACATATTGGCTGACCGAATCGAGAAAAAACAAGACCTCCCGCGAGCGGAGTCGTTCCAGTTCAATCGCGGGAATGACGATGGCTTCGTCGCGAAGCGACTTCACAATCGGAATCGCATCGGCGATCGTATGAAGTTCCTCACCATAAGCGTCCAAAAACGTGTCGATCCAGTGGATCGCCGCATCGGGTGCCGGATTTTCCAAGAGTCCGTTTTCTTGCATGGCACTTGCGAGCATTTTCGAGAGTTCTTCGCGCGGCAGTTTGCGAAGTTCGCGCTGATTGAACGCGCGCAAACGCGCGGCGTTATAGACAGCCGCGGATTTGTGCACCCGCTCGAGCGAGAACATCTTGCTCAACTCATCGAGCGTAAAGTCTTCGCGCTCGTCGCCCGGTGACCAACCAAGAAGAACCAGATGATTGAGGAGCGCCGACGCAAGAACGCCTTCCTTGCGATATTCGTCGACGCCGACAGTGTTGTGGCGTTTGCTGAGCTTCGACTGATCTTCGTTCAATATCAGCGGCACATGCGCGTACAACGGTTCTCTGAGACCGAGCGCACGCAGGAGCATGAGTTGCACGGGGGTGTTACTTAGGTGCTCGTCACCACGCAAGACAACGTCGATATTCATGAGTGCATCGTCGACGGCCGCTGCAAAGTTGTATGTCGGGCCGCCCGTCGATTTCACGATTACGAAATCACCGATTTGATGGTGGTCGAAGTGCGGCTCGCCTTTAATCAAATCGTGGACGGTCGTCTCGCCGGGCGGAACGATAAAGCGCAAACTTTTCGGCCGGCCTTCGGTTTGGAGTGCCGCGCTTTCTTGCGCGCTCAAATTGCGGCAGCGGCCGGAATATCGTGGCGCCTGGATGCCGCGTGCACGCTGCGCTTCGCGATCGGCTTCCAGTTCTTCCGGAGTGCAATAGCACCAATAGGCCTGATTGTTCTGAAGCAGTTGCCTCGCATATTTATCGTAGATATCGTGCCGCGCGGATTGGCGGTACGGTCCGTATGGGCCGCCGGCATCGGGTCCCTCATCCCACGAGAGACCGAACCATCGCAGATCGCGCATCATCGTCGCCTCGCTCTCGGGACGATAGCGTGACTCGTCCGTATCCTCGACGCGTAGAACAAACGCACCGCCGGTGCGGCGAGCGAGCAAATAATTAAAAAGCGCCGTTCGCACGCCGCCGACGTGCGTCTGTCCCGTCGGTGAGGGGGCATAGCGCATGCGCAGCGGTGTGCTGTAATCCAGGTGGGACTCTACTTTGGTCATTATTTCCGGTCGTGGGTGTGAAGACACGCAACGGCGTGTACGGCGAGACCTCTTCCGTCCCCGGTGTAACCCATCCCTTCGCTCGTCTTGGCTTTGACGCTCACTTGCGTGACCGGAAGGTTCAAAACTTCGGAGATGCGCTGCCGCATGGCGGGGAGGTGCGCAGCCAGCTTCGGCTGCTCAACGATGATGGTAGCATCGATATTATCTATCTCAAAGCCGGCATGCCACACAAGCTCGACGCATTGTTTGAGAAGCTCGATCGAGTTTGCGTTTTTCCATTTCACATCCGTATCAGGGAAATGCGCGCCAAGATCACCTAGCGCTGCAGCTCCTAAGAGCGCATCGCCCAGCGCATGGCAGAGCGCATCCGCATCGGAATGCCCAAGCAAGCCACGCTCGTACGGAATCTCGATGCCGCCCAAATAGAGGCGGCGCCCTTCCACGTAGCGGTGCGCATCAAACCCGTGGCCGACGCGCGAGCTAATGGGATCTCGCCAAAGGCTCGTGCGAAGTGCGCGACGCGAAGTGGGAGAAATGTGTTGTGAACATCGCGTGGCCGCTGGTCACCGCTTCAAAACGCTCGCCGAATCCGGTCAGTCTCTCCGACGCAATATAGGCGCGTATCGCAACGCCGTTCGGCAAATCACGATCGATGCTGTCAACCGTTCCGTGACGGGCCTCGATCTCGCCGCACACAGCGTCGACAAGATTTTCGTCGATAAAGACTTCTACCAGCAAGATTTCTTCTTGATCGGCCGTGATCGAAACGCGCTCGCGTAAAATCTGCTCGGCGCGCACAAGATCTTCCGGAACCGTCACCTTGAAATTATCCGGGGAGCCCGCGACGATTTGCACCTCAATGCCCAAACGTTCGAGCAGAGCCGCATCATCGCTCGCATGCGCCTCGCTTCGCATCGCTTCGAGATGCGCCCGGCGCATGTCGCGGATTGTTGCACACTGCGGAGTTTGCGCCGACCATAATTCCTGGCGATTCAATGTGCGCTTGACCGTCTTTTTAGCGTTATCCACAACCTTGATCGTATCGATCACGGGAACCGCGAGAATCGAGGCTTGGCCATCGCGAACCACCCGCATCGCGTCGCGAACATTGTTTGCACGAACGAGGGGTCGCGCGCCATCATGAATCAAGACCGCACCGCAACGTCCGGGAAGCGCATCTAAACCGGCACGCACGCTCGCTTGCCGCGTGTCACCACCCTTGACCACCGTGAACGGCTTATCACTCACGACGGCAGCGGCTAGAGCGTACACGGATTCGACGTTTTCCGGCTCCGTCACGATAACGACGTCGAGAATCTCCGGCATGTGTGCGAGCGTACGAACCGACCAGGCGAGCAGCGGCGCGCCCGCAAGTTCTACGAGTTGTTTCGGGCGCCCGAACCGGCTGCCGTGCCCGGCCGCCACAATGACCGCTCCCCAAAGCATAATTGTGTTACTCTCTTCCATTTGAAAGGCGTTGCGCCCGAGGCTCCACGCCCCCCAGCGAAGCTGGGGCCCCTAAACCGCACCCGCGTGCTACCTGGTTACTAAATCCAACATTCCCCGAGGACGCGCTAAGCCTCATTCTCGCTTTAGCCTTGCAAAGATCATTCTGCCCGCCACTGTTTGTAGGACGCTGGTTACGGCGACGTCGACCGTTTCTCCAACCAGGCGGCGCCCGTTTTCGACCACGATCATCGTGCCGTCATCTAAATAACCGACGCCTTGATGCTGTTCCTTCCCTTCGCGGATAACTTGGACGTTGAGCTCTTCCCCAGGCTGCACAATCGGTTTGACCGCATTTGCCAATTCATTGATATTGAGGACGGTCACGCCTTCGACGTGGGCCACTTTGTTTAAGTTGTAATCGTTGGTGAGCAGCTTTCCGCGCAATTCTTGAGCAAGGCGTACGAGCTTGGCGTCGACGGCGGCACCCACAACATCGGGATAATCCCTCTCGCTAATCTGCACGCTTGTGAATTCTTGCAACTTGCTGAGCACCTCGAGCCCGCGTCGTCCGCGCGTACGCTTCATTGAATCCAGCGAATCGGCGATCAACTGCAATTCACGCAAGACAAAGCGCGGCAAGATGAGCGGGCCCTCCAGAAAACCGCTCTCCACGATCTCGGTAATCCGGCCATCGATGATCACGGAAGTGTCGACAATCTTCGGCATGGCATTTGCGGCGGGAGCCTCAGCCGTGCCGCCACCGATCCGCATGATCTTTTGTTTCGCCCCCACACGCGCACCGAGATACGCCGCGAAGATACTGATAATAATGTACAGCAGAATCGCGACATAACTACCTGGCCGCCCGGCGATAGAGATAAATTCGAACAGAATATTCTTGATGAGAAAGGCAATGATCAGGCCGACAATCAGGCCGACCGCACCGCCGGCAAGTTGCGGCGGTTCCAAACGATCTATGGCCGCTTCGACGACGTTGAGCTCGTCCTCAAAAAAGTGTTGCGCAATCGGTGCAAGCGCTACGCCGATAACGGCGCCGAGCACCGGCGAGATAATCGTAAAGGCGAGCTGCCAGAATTCGCTGGCGAAATGAAGTGAAAAAAGACGCAGATAGGCTTCGCGGCCCAGCAAGAAGCCGGTCACGCCGAAGACAATGGCAAACACGACGCGCAGGAGCGTCCCGGAAAAATTAACCGTTCTTATACGAATGTGACAAACGCTCCACAAACATCATTTGCAAGAAAGCGCCCCCGTTTAGTAAGCCATGCGTGGCGCTCGTCGATCAATAAGAGCCCGGCTTGCTGCATCTCATGAACGATGGGGGCATAGAACTGCAGGAAATCAACGCCGTACCGTTCCCGGAAAGCATGAAGCGACACGCCTTGCGCCGTTCGCAATGCGAGCATCACGGCTTCTCCGCAGCGTGCCGCACCAACGAGACGTTCGCGCTCCGCCGGGACCGCACAGCCGTTTTCGACGGCATCCAGATATGTTTCCAGCGAGCGCGTTTGAACGAAACGTTCCCCGTCCCGGTAAGAGGCGGCACCGACGCCAAAACCCCGGTAATCCCCATTTTCCCAATAATTGGCATTATGAGCGCAGCGATGCCCGGGCTGTGCAAAATTACTCACTTCGTAGTGTTCATACCCATGTTCGCTGAGAATTTGGATCGCATCCTCATAAAAATCCGCTTCCGCTGCATCGTCAAAAAAAGCCTCGGGTTCCCGCAAGCGCCATTCCCAATACGGCGTGTTCTCCTCGACCGTTAGCCCGTAGGTGGAGATATGGTCAGGCTTCATCGCGACAGCGCCCTGAAGCGTCTGCTGCCATGTCTCTCGCGTTTGACCGGGGACTGCGAAGATCAAATCCATCGAAACCGATGAGAGGCCAGCCTCGCGTGCGGCGGCCACGACCCGCATCACATCTTCTTTTGAGTGCTTGCGGCCCAGCGTCTTGATCTCGCTTTCGATGAGCGATTGCACGCCGATCGACAGGCGGTCGATGCCGGCTGCCACATAATCCGCGCAGTCCTGCGGCCTGACGAGCTCCGGATTGACTTCGATCGTTGCTTCGCGACAAGCGCCGAAACGGGTGCGCAGCAATTTCAGCAGTCCCGCAATCTCATGTGCGTCATAGGTGTTCGGGGTGCCGCCCCCGAGAAAGACTGTATCGGCCGCGAAGACCGCATCGTTTTCGATCTCTTTACGCAGCGCGGCGAGATAACGCGACGAGGCACTTTTCTTGATCGGCCACTTCGCGAAATCGCAATACGGGCAAATGTACGGACAAAACGGCAAATGA